>CAYPKL010000463.1:0-7741 GCA_964411285.1 uncultured Rikenellaceae bacterium | reverse complement strand
GTGTTGAATCCATCCGGTCAAGACCGGTGATTTTCATCTTTGTCCTGTCCTTATATAGTTTAAGATCCTCCTCGATCCTCATAGTACCTGAGATAGTCATATCCTGTGATTTTTCAGCAGTTCCGCGGTCAGTATAATCGTAAAAAAGAGTAGGAGTTTCCGGAAAGATTACATTCTTATACATTGAAAGCTCATCGGGACCCGGTTGCCATTCCCTGTGGGGAGCCTTGTGATGCATCATAAGCATAAATGGTTTTCCCGAATCTTTTGTTTCTTTCAACCAATCGATACATTTTTCAGTAATCAATTCTGTAACATAACCCTTTTCGGTGTGGTGACCCACTTTGGTAATGAATTCAGGATTATAATAGCTGCCCTGACCGGGAAGTATCTCCCAGTGGTCAAAACCTGTGGGATCAGATCCGAGATGCCATTTCCCGATCATTGCTGTACTATAGCCAGCTTTCTGAAGAAGTTTTGGAAATGTCTGCTGTGATCCGTCAAAAGGTTTTTGTCCTTCATTTGCCAGAAAACCATTCAGATGACTGTACTTACCAGTCAGTATTACTGCGCGGCATGGCCCTGAAATAGAATTAGTTACAAGACATCTGTTGAATATCATTCCATCTCTGGCAATACGGTCGATATTGGGAGTCGGTGCATAATCTTTCAGGATACCTCCGTAAGCGCTTATTGCCTGGTAAGCATGGTCGTCCGACATTATGTAAATGATGTTGGGACGTGGTTGGAGAACCTTCAGGGCAGCTGCGTTCTGACTGAATACTACACCAATTCCCGCTAATACCGTGAATTTAAGATTGAACTGCATAGACTTAATATAAAGAACTAGAAGAACTTATTTACCACATCCCGATAGCCATCCGGATCCCTGAGTTCATTTGGAGTTACACGGTTATTACACAGTGATACTCCAATCTACTCCGTGGTTAAATATACTTAATTTATAAGGAATGATCCCTTTAATTCTTCACTCTCCTTATAGCCATACCGGACAGCTTTTACCCGAATATTATAAGATCCCGGCCTGAGATGCAAGGGACCAAAGTACAGGAGCCAGTGTGGATTATCTATTTCTTCTAGTGTATAGACTAAAGAAGCTCCATGTGTAGGACAATAAAATCCGAGTGTCATGGGAGAAGAGTAAGTCCCTCCTGTCTGATAGTTTTTTGACGCACGGTCTTCCGGTGAGTTAATTATGAAATATGGGATATCTGTCACAGGTTGTTTTCCTCCCGGCCACATCTGTTCTATCATTTCAGGTTCATTAAGATGGCCCATGTCGGATGTTGCAATTGTCCATTCCCGGTGACGACTCCTTAAATCTTCGAGTACCTGGTGCAAACTGCGATCGTTGATAAGGTTTTTTATCTGGTAAGGGTCGGCTTTTATATCGTAAATTTCTTCGGGCGGACGGGAATAAGCCATCCAGCTTTTTTGGGGACCTGTAAGTTTACCTTCGGCATCCAGCCTGAGCATTTCTTTATAGATAGGCATGTTGTTAAGATAAGGAATCCATATCGGGAAGGGTTCATTTGGATAGTAATTACGTATATATAAATAGTTTTTTGTACGCACAGACCGCATCATGTCATAAGACTCATCGACTCTGTCGCGTGCTGCAAAAACATCATCACGGGGAGTTCCAGCCTGATCGCCGAGAAAGGGAACTCCCTGCATATGAGAAGGAACCGGGACGCTGGCCAATGAGAGAACTGTAGGTCCAAAATCAATTGAGCTTATAAGACGGCTGTTAACTGAGCCTGCTTCTTTTTTGTCAGGAAATTTTATTATAAGGGGTACATTAAGGCCTGAATCATACAACCACCTTTTAGCCCTTGGTAATCCATCACCGTGATCGCCCCAGAAGAAAATAATTGTATTTTCAAGCTCACCCTCATTCTCAAGCTCACTCAACAGAACGCCAACGACTGAATCAAGACGGGCAATATTATCGTACATTTTTGCCATATTTCTTCTTATTATTTCATTATCAGGATAATAAGGAGGAACAACGATTTTTTTCGGATCGGTCTTAATTTTACTGATATCCCAGTTCTGGCTTTCATGGGTACCTAAATAATTGAACACAGCAAAAAACGGCTGATCCTTATCTGATCTGTTTTTGTAATGTGCATTCTGGTTGCATTCATCCCAGATGCTCACTGGGACAGGATCTTTTGAAAACTGGTAATCGGTTTTTGAATTATTTGTACAATAATAACCTGCAGACCGCAGGTATTCTGTGAATGTTTTTACATAATGAGGAGGAACAGCGGTAAACTCGATCGGATTATCAACTGATCTTCTGAAGGAGGTTGTCCGCATGTGCATACAGCCGATAGATGTCTGATACATTCCAGTGATGATCCCGGCACGGCAGGGGGCGCTTATAGCGGCGGTAGTGAATACATTTGTATATCGTATTCCCTGTGAAGCAAGGCGATCGATATTAGGAGTTTCGGCTACCTGGTCGCCATAGCATCCAAGGTGAGGACTCATATCCTCGGTAGATATCCAAAGTATATTTGGCTGCTTTTGGGAATGCTGACCTGAAGCATTTAGCGACATTAGAGAAGCGACGCTGATTCCAAAGATTGGATTAATATATTTCATTTTAGCTTATTTGATAGATCCTGCTTTGCGCCGGTTAGCGCCAGGTGCTCCGGTATTTTCATCACCAAGATCAAGCCGTGCCTCCCCGGCGAGAGCCTGAAGTTCCTTTACTTTTTCAGGGTATATATCTGAAACATCATACCATTCTCCCGGATCGCGTCGCAGGTCATAGAGTTCCGGTGTATAAACGGTCTCAGTGCCATAAGGTCCCGGCCATCCATCCTTGCCAGGTCTCATATACATGTAGGATTGATAACCCTTGTGAGGTAAAACAAGTTTCCAGTAATCACGCTGGACAGCCTCGAGACTATTTTCCTTATAATAATAAAGAAATTCATGACGGGGGAAGGCCTCCTTATCTCCCATCATAAGCGGCAGAATACTTACCCCGTCAATTTTCCTTTCAGGCAGCCGGGCTCCGGTAATGGCAGCCAGTGTAGGTAAGATATCAATTGAACTGGATATCCTGTTGCATATTTCACCGGCAGGGATCACCCCTGTCCAGCGCATTATGCAAGGGACACGCTGTCCCCCTTCCCATATTGTACCTTTGCCCTCTTTTAATCCTCCTGTCGTTCCAGCATGGTTTCCAAAGTTGAGCCAGGGACCATTATCGCTGGTAAATATTATCAGGGTATTTCTGGCGAGGCCGTTACTTTCAACAGCTTTCATTATTTCTCCAATTGACCAGTCAACTTCCATCATCACATCGCCGTAAAGCCCCTGTTTGCTTTTTCCCCTGAACTTTTCAGAGACTCCGAGCGGGACATGAACCATCGAATGAGGCAGATACAGGAAAAATGGACTTTTTCTATTATTTTCAATGAATTTAACAGCTCTTTTGGTGTACTCTGTGGTTAGTTTATCCTGGCCAGCGAAATCAGTCACCTCTCCCACTTTTTCATTCCCTTCGATAATAGGAAGTTCAGGGTATCTCATTTTGTTACTGGTCGTATCCTTAAGACGAACATGAACACCATCATAATCCACAGGCCACATATCATTTGAATATGGTAATCCATAATACTCATCAAAACCATGCTGAAGAGGAAGGAATTCTCTGTGATGCCCCAGATGCCACTTACCGATAATTCCTGTATGGTAACCCTTTGATTTTAAAACTTCAGCAATTGTTGTCTCCTCTGAATTAATTCCCCTGGTTGCCCAGGGCATCAGGGCGCCTGAAAAACCGACCCTGTTCGGATAACAGCCGGTAAGCAGTCCCGCCCGGGATGCGCTGCTTACAGCCTGTGGACAATAATACCAGGTGAACTGCATCCCCTGATTCGCAAGACGGTTCAGGTTAGGAGTATCATATTGATTTGCTCCTGTTCTTCCGATATCACCGTAGCCCATATCATCCATCAGAATAATGATAATATTGGGAGTGGCTGCTTTAAAGGAACTTGCCTTCTGTGCAGTTGCCTGAAGAGCAACCATTGAGATTGCCCCGGCTGTCAATACTGTACCTGTTTTAATCATCATTTTTGTGTATATCTTAAGTAATTACTTAATAAACAGTCACATAATTTACTTACTGACTTACATACTTTTTCTATTGACATACCCCATACCCCATACCCCATACCCCATACCTCACACCTCAGTTTCTCCCCCAATTGGGATTCGGCTCCATCATTTTTGCCTTTGTTTTCAACCTCCATTCCTTAAGCAAATCGAAAAGTTCTTTCGTCTTTTCAGGATTTGATGCAGATATGTCGGTGGTTTCAGAAAGATCATTTTCAAGATCATAAAGTTCCTGCCGTTCCTTTTCAAAGTTATCGATCAGTTTATATTTTCCAAGTCTGACAGCGCTTCCGGGTTCAACACCCTGGTTGGAATAATGGGGATAATGCCAGAAAAGAGGTCTTTCTTCCAGCTCACCTGTAAAAAGTGTTTTCAGGAAGCTCTTACCATCAATATTTTCGTTGTTAAAATCGGAACCGGTCATTTCAGCAATAGTTGGGAGGAAATCAATTGATGAAACCGGGCAGCTGATTTCTGATTTGGTTGTTTTAATACTCGGGATTTTAATGATCAATGGGACACGTATTCCTCCTTCATACAACCATCCTTTACCTGCTCTCAAAGGAAAATTACATGTGGGAGAACCCTCTGATGTGGCAAGTCCCCCATTATCTGATGTGAAAATAATCACAGTATTCTCATCAATTTTAAGTTCTTCAAGTTTCGCCAGCACTCTTCCTATATTTTCATCAACACTCAGGATCATGGCTGCATATACCGGATTACTCTGAATGACACGTTCCTTGAAGTTATCCGACATTGAAGGTGTGATCCATTCCCTGTCTCTTGTAAAGACTTCTTTTCCTGTTAATCCCATTGAATCGGCTTTCTGTGAGAATTTTTGAATCTGAGATACTTTTCCCTGCATTGGATTATGGACTGCATAATAGGAAAGATATACAAAAAATGGCTTATCCTTATTGTCTTCAATGTATTTTATTGCTTCATCTGTCTGACGATCAGTGAGATATTCTCCTGTCGGCCCATCTTCCAGTCTTGGATTTCCATATGGAGAAAAATAACCATTCGAAGTAGCTGAGATAAATGGCTGGCCGGCTTTATAGCCGCCTTTATTGATGTCAAAACCCTGGTTCTCAGGCCAGAATATCGAATCTTCTCCAAGATGCCATTTCCCTGATATCATAGTTGAATAACCGTTTTTCTTAAGCATTTCAGCAATAGTAACTTCTTCAAGGTCTAACTGAAGCTTAAAGGGCATGGGAAGCAGCTTGTCATACGATGCACCGTAATTTGTTGCCTGCCTGCCGGGAATCCATTCGGTGATTCCAGTATTAACAGGATATCGCCCTGTCATTATTGATGCTCTTGATGGAGATGACACAGGACAAGCGGCGTAGGCATTAGTGAACCGGATTCCCTGTTTTGCAAGCCGGTCAATATTTGGTGTTTCATAAAAACTGCTGCCATAACACCCTGCATCACTGTATCCGTAATCATCGAGAAGGATGAAAACTATATTGGGTTTTGTATTTTCAGGTTTTGCAGAATCCTGGCAAGAGGCCAGAGGAATTGTAGCGAGCACTCCGATTCCAAAAGCTGGTTTAAGGCGGGCTATCATCATTGATTATTCATTTTATCTTGATAATTCATTCTTTTTTATTCTCATAAGAAGTTCTGTTAATTCATTAACAATGGTCTGATTCCCATCTGCAACATTATTTCTTTCACCAATATCAGATTTTAGATTGTAAAGCTGCGGATCAGTATCATTGCCGGATTCGGTGTTTGTGTGAATATACAGTTTCTCTCCTGTACCAGGTTCAATTAATTTCCAGTTGTTCTTTATAATTGAAAGTCTGCCATTTAAGGCATGTTCGACAATCCAGTTCCTGCCTTTTTTTGAATTGCCAAGCAGTACAGCAAGGTGATCAAAGCTGTCGGGTCCGGCTTCAGGAGGTAAAACCTGTCCGGTCAATGCTGCAAATGAAGACATTAAGTCGATCTGGCTGAATAATGCATTTGATATTCCCGGTTTGATCCTTCCAATCCAACTGGCAATAAAAATAACCCTGGTGCCACCATCAAAGGCGCTGTATTTACCTCCTCTTAACGGGCCGGCAGGTTTGTGGTCACCCAGCAATTCAATGGCCTGATCATTGTAACCATCATCCACTACCGGTCCATTATCGCTGGTGACAATAATAATTGTTTTTTCGGTAAGTTTCAGATCATCAACTGACTTCATGATCTGGCCGACAGACCAGTCAAATTCAAGTATTGCATCTCCTCTCGGTCCCATTCCGCTTTTTCCAACGAACCTCTGGTTGGGCACACGCGGGACATGAATATCGTGCGTGGCAAAATAAAGGAAAAATGGTCTGTCCCTGTTGGCTGTAATAAAATTTACTGCTTTTCCTGTGATGACATCTGCAATATTTTCGTCTACCCAAAGTGCAGATCTTCCTCCTGTCATAAATCCGATCCGGCTTATGCCGTTAACTATTGTCATGTCATGTCCGTGGCTCGGAGTCATCTTTAATAATTCAGGATACTCCTTACCGGTGGGCCAGTCACCGGTTTTTGTTGTGTAATTTACAGAGATCGGGTCATCAGGACCGAGACCTGCAACTCTTCTGTTCTCAACGAAAACACATGGCACACGGTCGCCTGTTGCGGGTATTAAAAAATCATAATCAAATCCTATTTCCAATGGACCTGGTTTTATTTCCCCATTCCAGTCCGGACCGCCTTCAAGGCCCAGCCCCAGATGCCATTTGCCAACTACCCCGGTTGTGTACCCTGCATTTTTCATAAGTGAAGCCAGAGTGAACCGCCCGGGCTTAATTATTGCTGAAGCATCACCTGTTGCTATTCCTGTGCCCTGCCTTCTCCAGGCATATTCTCCGGTAAGCAGGGAATACCGTGAAGGGGTACTCGTTGCTGATGTGCAGTGGGCATTTGTAAATCTGAGCCCCTGTTTTGCAAGACGGTCAATATTTGGAGTGACAATATTATTTGAACCATAACAGCAGACATCGCCATAGCCAAGATCGTCGGCATAAATAATTATAATGTTAGGTTTTTCAACAGATTGTGCTGAAGCTAATGTGGATAAGGTAGCAGTTATCAGAACAGGTGCAAGTCTGTTTTTTCCTGATATAAGTCTCATATTATTTAGAAATTCTCAAACGTTTGAATTATTTTTTAACCAAGGATTAACAAGGATATACACCAGGACAAACATAGAGTCATTTCTTTTTAATTTCATATTCAAATGGAAATATCTCTGAAGGAGTATGTGCCTGCCTCATTATCTTGTCCATCTTTTTTATTATATCGGGATGTGAAGCAGCGATATCCGTTGTTTCTCCAATATCCTCAGAGAGATCATAAAGTTCAATCGTATCTTCGAGTGAGTCCGCAAATACGCTTCTCACAGCTTTCCAGTTTCCTGTTCTGACAGCACTTTTTCCTCCCCGCTCATGAAATTCCCAGTAAAGATAATCATGTTGTTTTTGTCCTTTTCCTGTAAGTTCAGGCAGAAATGATATCCCATCTGTTAAAGGAATATCTGCTCCGCTGATTTCTGCAAGAGTCGGCATTATGTCCCAGAAAGCTG
>CAYPKL010000462.1:0-9301 GCA_964411285.1 uncultured Rikenellaceae bacterium | reverse complement strand
CCCATTCCTGAGGAGTTGACTGTCTTGCTTAAAATAAAATATGTAAAGTCTTTATCAAAGGGAACAAAGTCAAAATCGAGTTTATTTCCCGTTTTGACTGCCATTTCAAGTAATCCCAGACCCGCACCTCCCTTCTTGCTGAATTCAGCATTCCCCAGGATTTTAAGGTATTGGGCTTTAATATCTGAAATGTCGAGTTTATTGATCTGAACCAGCCTCTCTTCGAGATCGCTGACGTTTCTGGTTTCGATCATATTCCCGGTCGTAATTGTATACCCGTCATCAGTTCTCGAGTAAGTTACAACCGACATATCGGCATGATGAAAGTGTTCGCCATGTTTTACTATGTTCTGAAGGCTTTCAAGAACAAACATAAAAAGTCTTTTACGTCCTGTAATTCCATAGGAATCATCCTTCATCTCATTTTCAATAAGTGTGAGAAGGGGAAGGGAATTCTTTTCGGTAATCTCTCCCCTGTAAACGAACATAAGACGTTCGTTTATCATTTTGTTATGAAAAAGTTGAGCAAGATTCATTATTTTTTGATCCGAAGGGTTGAAAAAAAGTTAAGCATTACCAGTTTAATATACTGATAACGCCAAAATACGATTTGAAGTACAATGGACTATTATTTTGTAACTGAGAATTCTTTCAACCTGCCCAGCCTTCCCTGTCGAGATTGCGGTAATTAATAGCTTCCGAAATATGTTGGGCATTAATATTTTCCGATTCATCCAGGTCGGCAATTGTTCGTGCCACCTTAAGTATCCTGTCGTAAGCTCTTGCAGAAAGACCCCGCAATTCCATAGCAGTTCTGAGAAGCCTGCCTCCGGTTTCATCAAGCTGACAGAATTTTCTTTGCATGGATGACGACATCTGGGCGTTGGAATAGACTCCTTTTACCGATTCAAACCTTTTTGCCTGAATTGCCCTTGCTCTTACAACTCTTTCTCTTACAACAGATGATTTTTCAACTTTACAGGAGTCAGATAATTTATCGAACTTCACAGGTACCACTTCTATATGAATATCTATGCGGTCAAGAAGGGGGCCTGATATCCTGTTCAGGTATTTCTGGACCATTCCCTGTGAGCACATGCAATCTTTATCAGGGTGGTTATGAAACCCGCAGGGGCAAGGATTCATAGAAGCGACAAGCATGAAGCTTGCCGGATAATCCACAGTAGACTTTGCCCTGGATATTGTAATTACACGGTCCTCAAGAGGCTGTCTCATAACTTCAAGAACTGTACGCTTGAACTCCGGAAGTTCATCGAGGAACAAGACCCCGTTATGTCCCAGGGAGATCTCTCCGGGTTGAGGGAAAGTACCGCCGCCAACCAGGGCGACATCGGAGATCGTATGATGCGGCGATCTGAAAGGTCTTTTTGTCATTAATGCCGTATGATCGTCAATTTTTCCTGCAACAGAATGAATTTTCGTTGTTTCAAGAGCCTCCTCAAGTGTCAGAGGTGGGATAATTGTTGGTAACCGTTTGGCTAACATTGTTTTACCAGCGCCTGGAGGTCCGATCATAATAATATTATGTCCCCCTGAAGCTGCCACTTCCAGAGCCCTTTTAACGTTTTCCTGCCCTTTGACATCGGAAAAGTCGACATCATATTTATTTGCTTCACAGTTAAAAAGCTCAATCAGATCAACTGTAACGGGTGCAAATGTTCGTGTTCCGTTAAAGAAATCAACAACATCTCCCAGCGTTTCCATACCGTACACTTCCAGTCCGCTTACTACAGCAGCTTCCTGTGCGTTTTTAACAGGGACAATAACTCCCTTAAAACCTTCTTCCCTTGCACGCAATGCTATAGGAAGAACTCCTCTGACAGGCTGCAGCCTGCCGTCGAGAGATAATTCACCCATTATTACGTAGGATTCCAGAGCCACTTTATTTATCTTTTCATCCGCAGCAAGAATTCCGATTGCCAGCGGAAGGTCATACGAAGATCCTTCCTTCCTGATATCAGCAGGAGCCATATTTATTACAACCTGTTTCCCGGGCCAGTGAAAACCAAGCCCCCTTAATGCTGATTCAATCCGCTGCTGGCTTTCCTTCACTGCGACATCAGGAAGGCCCACAAGAAAAAAACGAATACCGCGCGACACATTAACTTCAATTGTGACAGTATCGGCATCAATGCCGGTTACAGCACTTGCGAACGTTCTTATCAACATAAATATAACTTATTAGCACTTAAGGAAACACAATATCAAATATAATAAAATAAAGATAAAAGACAAAATGTACCTTTGATGATAGAAAAGAATCCTGAAAACTCTGAAAACATGAAAATCCTGAAAAAAATCCTCAAAGCTGTTCTGATAATAACAGCCATTTTGGTCCTTGGCTTTATCGGTCTGATCGTCTATGCAATGATTTCCGATTACAGACCGGAAGTAAAAGAGATGATTTCGCAGTCAGAGAGCCCTTCGTTACTTAACGATTCGCTTTCCCTTTCAATTTTAACCTGGAACATCGGTTATGCAGGACTGGACAAGGATATGGATTTTTTCAAAGATGGCGGAACAAAAGTTATTACGCCTGAAGCTGATTGCCGGGAAAATATTTCCGGGATCGAAGATTTTTTATTAAAAAACGACACGATAGACTTCATTCTCATTCAGGAAATTGACAAGGACAGCAAAAGGAGTTACCGCATTAACGAATACGAGAATATGTCAAAAAAGCTCCAGGGGTATAATCCTTTCTTTGCAATTAATTATGATGTTTTCTTTGTTCCTGTCCCTCCCACAAATCCTATGGGAAAAGTTGTCTCGGGGATAGCTGCTTTTTCGAAATACACTCCGGAATCTTCAACGCGATATTCACTGCCCGGAGATTTTGGATTCCCCACACAGCTTTTCTATCTCGACAGGTGTTTTATGGTAAACAAGTATAAACTGGCAGGCGGTAAGGAATTAGTTTTAATAAATACTCATAATGAGGCATTCGATATAGAGGGTGATATACGAAAAGCTCAGATGGAAACGATCAGGGAATTTGTAATGAATGAATACAAATCAGGCAATTATGTAATTGCAGGTGGTGACTGGAACCAGTACCCTCCTGATTATAAGCCTTCTTTTTCCACGAACAAGGTATTTACCGGTAAGGTAGGAAATTTTTATCTCATGGGTATAGAACCAGATTATATGCCGGGAGAATGGAAATGGATCTATGATCCCGAAACACCTTCGTTCCGAACCCTCATTGCAGCATATGACCCGGTAAATACCCCAACCAGTATTTGTGATTTCTTCCTGATTTCACCCAATATAGAATCTGTTTCGGTAAAATGCCATCCCCTTGGTTTTGCCAATTCTGATCACAACCCTGTAATTATGGAAGTTAAACTTAAATGAAGGAAATAGTCAGAAGACTGCCCTTCTTGTGTTAAAGCCTGGGATTAATTACATTTTCAGCATCAAAAAACAGGGGAAAAATGTCCTTGAAGTTCCACAGCTTAAACTTTAGTAATTTCTGTATTCCATAAGAGTATCCCACATAGCCCAAAAATTTTCAGGAGGAACATCTTCCTGAATGTTATGTACAGTAGCAAATACAAATCCCCCACCGGGTGCCATGATATCCATTATCTTCTTTACTTCATCACTTACCTGTTCCGGACGCCCGATTTTAAGGGTTGATTGAGTATTAACGCCTCCTCCCCAGAAGACCAGCTCTTTTCCAAAATCTTTTTTCAGCTCTTTCAGATCCATGTTTGCCGCAGAAAACTGAACCGGATTATAAATATCAAGGCCGGCTTCGATCAGATCAGGCAATAATTCCCTCACAGAGCCACAGGTATGCATAAAGATTTTGATACCCGGTAATTTCTTTTTAATATGTGCCCAAAGACGGCCAAAACGTGGTATCACTGTTTTTCTCAGATAATCAGGCTCAAGTAGTGTAGATGTTTGTGTTCCAAGATCATCACATTCAGATACGACACTTAATCTGTTTTGAAGATTATTTTCAAAAAGCCAGTCAATCAGCAGGTCCCAGTATTGTGTTTTATACTCTGCAATCACATCCAGTAATTTTTCAACACCTGCAGGATCCATTATCGTATCACGGTACCAGTTTTCATAGCCTCTTATCCTTAGTGATATTTCAGTAAGACCGGCACAATTTCTGTCTGCCAACACACCAAAATCAGAAGCATACTTAAATTGTTCCGCCAGATCATTCCGGATAATATCAGCATGTTGGGCTAAATCAGGCACTTTGTAATTCTTAAGTCCTTCCTCTATTGAAGAGTAAATTTCGAGAGGATAAGTGTACTGATTATAATAATAATCCTTTACCTCATCCATTTTCCAAAGACAACCCCAGGTGTCTTTTAGTTCACACAATGAACCGTTCCGTACTACTATCTTTTCAAAGTCAGGGATCCTTCGCGATCCGATACGCCTGATATCAGATCTTAATTTCTTTAATGTCTCCTCAATGGGTGTGACAATCTGTTGCACAGGATCAATTTCCTTTATGTCAAATTCGGCCGATAATCCTCTGTATTCCATAGCTCTGATAAAAGCTATTTTATTGATACCTGTTACTGTTGTACCTGCAAGATCATATGGGACTTTATCGGGTTCACTGTGATTTAAAGTTGTATTTAACCGCGTCAGACTATTCATTACAACTTAAAATTTTAAAGGTTTAATGTTCGGAATAAGGATATGGATTATTACCAGTGCAATTGAATATCCGATTGATGCAATAATAAACGGGACAACATAGCCATCTAAGCCTGAGGTTTGCAATAATCGGCCAACGAGCTGGGCAATAAGGGCTCCACCGACAGCTCCGGCAAACCCCCCAATACCTGTGACCGAGGCTGTTGCTTTATGGGGGAAAATATCGGATATGAGACTAAAAATGTTTGCTGACCAGCCGCAATGACCACCTGCAGCTATCGCAATCAGGCCTACAGACATCCACATGTTATCAATATGTGGAACTAACATTACAGGCAGCGCAAAAATTGCACATATAAGAAATCCCATCTTACGACCTTTATTCAAAGAGAATCCTGCTTTCAGGAATTTTGATGATACCCATCCCAGGGTTATTCCACAAACCCATGAAATAAGGTAAATAGTAAAAAACGGCATCCCGATTTCCTGCAAATTAAGCCCATATTTACTGTTTAAAAATTTTGCACCCCAGAAAAGATAGAACCACCATATAGGATCTGCAATAAATTTACCTGCACATATTCCCCATAGTTCCCTTGTTTTCAGCAAGGCTAACCATTTAACCTTTCCTGCCGGCTCAAAACTATTATCGCTTTTAATATAATCTAATTCCTTCTTATTAACCAACTTATGGTTTTCAGGTTTTCTGTAAAAAATCAACCAGCATAATATCCAGAGTGCACTAAATGGCAAGGTCCATAAAAAAGCTGCCTGCCAGTTGTCATTAAACTTCGAAACAACAAATGGTATAATAAGTGGTGACAATAGTGTCCCGACATTAGATCCCCCATTGAACAGGCCCACAGCAAATGCCCTTTCTTTCTTTGGGAACCATTCCGCCAGCACTTTATTTGCAACAGGGAAGTTACCTGATTGGCCAATAGACAAACCTGTGCGGGTCAATGCAAATCCGATCCATGTTTTTGCTATTGCCGTTGATGCCTGTGCTACCGCCCACAGACCCACTGAAATTGCATAACCAACCCGTGTTCCTATCTTATCAACAAATGCACCCATTATGAGGAAGCATAATGCATACCCGATCATAAATGCACTGTTGATATTACCATATTGTTGCTCACTCCACCCTATTTCTTTTTGAAGAAATGGAGCCATTATGCCAAGGGATGCACGATCGAGGTAGAGAAGAACCGTGGCTAAAAAAAGAAAAATAAGAATAAACCACCTTATATTCAAATATCCCGACTCTTTATTCATCTGAAATGTGTCACGGGGAAATTTATTTTCGTAATTGATAAAGCCTTAAACCTTCTCAGGAACAACGTATGGCTCACGGTATTCCCTTGTCAGCATTGCATCAGCATCAGGGGCATTTACAAACTTCATTGTACCAGGGTCAAATTCAAGTGATCGTCCCAACCGGTATGAAATATTTCCAAGATGCATTAAAGCACATGAATAGAATCCGTTTTGAATATCGGCATTGGCAAGTTTTTGGTCTCCGGCACGGATTGCCTCAATGAATGCATTGTAATGATCACCCTGACCACTTCCCCTCTCTCCTTCTGCGCGTTCTTTTCCATAAAACACCTGCCATTCATTTACATTCTTGGTCATGAATCCTTTTGATCCAAAAAACAGGTTCCCAATGACATTTTCTGAACTGACCATATAAGCGTCTGCCTTTGGGGTTTCACTTTTAATTCCTTCCCTGTTTGTAATCCAGTGACGCACTTCAAACTGGAGAATCTTTTTTTTGTCGGCGGCACCAGCCGGATTGGGAAATTCGAACACAGTAATCAGATCATTGGGAGTATTCTGATCATCGTCGAACATAAAATGACCACCAACAGCGCTAATCTTAACAGGCAGGGTAACATTAAGACCCCAGCGCGCAATATCCATTTCATGAACACCCTGATTTCCCATATCCCCATTACCATAATCCCAGTTCCAATGCCAGTTGTAATGAAATCTGTTTTTGGAAAAAGGTCTTTCAGGCGCCGGTCCTAACCATAGATTGTAATCCACTCCTTCCGGAACGGGTTCATCAGGACTTTTTCCGATTGTATCACGCCATTTATAACAAAGACCTTTTGCCATATAAACCTCTCCTAATTTACCGCTGTGAAGATATTGAGCCATGCTTTGCGCACATGGATTGCTCCTCTGTTCAGCGCCATCCTGTACTATCAGCTTGTATTTCTCAGCGGCTTCAACCAATTTCTTTCCTTCAAAAAAATTATAGCAGCATGGCTTTTCCACCGACACATGTTTTCCGGCCTGCAAAGCCCATATTGAGGCAAGAGCATGCCAATGGTTAGGTGTGGCAATGGATACTGCATCAATATCTTTATCTTCATAAAGTTTGCGCAGATCTGTGTAAATTTTCGGTTTCGGAAATCCTTTATCGGTATAATATTTCTTTATCCTTTCATCAAAAAGATTACTGTCAATGTCGCATAGGGCTGCGACCCTGGCATTTTTTAAGTTTGAATATCCGGCGATATGAGCCTGGCCCTGTGCACGGATGCCAATCACGGCAACATTTACACGATCATTCGCTCCTTTCCACCCCGGGTATGTAATCATGTCGGGAGAAAACTCAATGCCGATTGATCCGGCAACAGCCATTTTACTGAATTCACGTCGGTTCATAATTTCTGGAATTAAGTTATCAAAAAACGCTTTTTAAAGTCAATTGAACTTAAAATTAAATTTCATTAAAAAAACTGAAAAGAATTGCAAAAAGATAGAAATTATTCATGAATCATTCATTTTTTCATGCTGCCAAAATTATCCACTGTTGAAAGGGAACAGACAGTTAAAATCTCCGGATTGTAACATTTGTTACATTTTAATACCAGTGATATTGTTTATTTTGCAGAACTTTAGAGTCATGATTTATTCTTTTTGAAAACATGACACTAAATAGGTAAAGTATTATTAACCAATATTATAATTCATTATGAGTATGTTTTGTTTTCAGTGCCAGGAGACCGCAAAAGGAACCGGATGCACAATTTCAGGCGTTTGCGGCAAGACGGAGAAGGTAGCCAATATGCAGGATCTTCTAGTTTTTGTGATAAAAGGAATATCGTTTTACAGTACCAGGTTAAGGGCCCTTGGAATTGAAAATGATATTGCAAACAAGTTTGTTTATGATGGTCTTTTCATGACCATTACCAATGCGAACTTCGATCAGGAAAGGTTTGTTGTTAAGATAAGGGAAGGTTTAAAACTCCGTGAAGATCTTAAAAATTCTCTGATCGCGGCAGGCGGAAAAATCCCGGCCACACTTCATGAATCAGCAACCTGGACGGGCAATACCGTTGAGGAATTTGAGGCAAAGAATATCTCCATTGGTGTACTTTCGACCAAAAATGAGGACGTAAGATCATTAAGGGAACTGGTTACTTACGGGCTGAAAGGAATGGCTGCTTATACTGAGCATGCTTCTAATCTTGGGTTTGAAGATAAATCAATTTATAAATTCATTCAGGATGCACTTGTGGCTATCACAGATGATAATCTCAGCGCTGATCAGCTTGTTGCCCTTGTTCTTGAGACCGGGAAATTCGGTGTAACGGCAATGGCCCTTCTCGACAAAGCCAACACTACAAAATACGGAAATCCTGAAATTTCCAGGGTCAATATCGGAGTAGGAAATAATCCCGGGATACTTATCAGCGGCCATGATCTGAGGGATATGGAAGACCTCCTGAAGCAAACTGACGGTACAGGAGTAGATGTTTATACCCATAGTGAAATGCTTCCTGCCAACTATTATCCAGCTTTTAAAAAATACAAACATTTTGTCGGCAACTACGGCAACTCATGGTGGAAACAAAAGGAAGAGTTTGAGACATTTAACGGTCCCGTTTTATTTACAACCAACTGTATTGTTCCTCCAAAAAAAGATGCCTCATACTTTGACAAAGTTTATACAACAGGAGCTGCCGGATTTACAGGATTCAAGCATATAGCTGACAGGCCGGCTGGTGGTCAGAAAGATTTTTCACAGATTATTGAGCATGCAAAAAAGTGTACCCCTCCTGTTGAAATTGAGAAAGGTGAGATTATTGGCGGATTTGCTCACAACCAGGTTATTGCGCTTGCCGACAAAGTTGTTGAGGCTGTTAAATCAGGCGCCATAAAGAAATTCTTTGTGATGGCCGGTTGCGATGGACGTTTTAAAGACCGTAACTACTACACAGAATTTGCACAGGCATTGCCAAAAGACACCATAATTCTTACAGCAGGATGCGCAAAATACCGCTATAATAAGCTTCAGCTTGGCGATATTAACGGTATACCAAGAGTTCTTGATGCCGGTCAGTGCAACGATTCGTACTCACTGGCTGTTATAGCCCTTAAGCTTAAGGATGTGTTCAACCTGAAAGATATAAATGATCTTCCAATTGCATTTAATATCGCATGGTATGAGCAGAAAGCAGTGATCGTACTCCTGGCGCTTCTTTACCTGGGAGTAAAAAATATTCACCTCGGTCCCACGTTGCCCGGATTCCTTTCACCCAACGTTGCAAAGGTGCTTATTGAAAAATTCGGGATTGCCGGTATAGGGACAGTTGATGATGATATCAAATTGTTCTTGAATTAAGAA
>CAYPKL010000461.1:0-20079 GCA_964411285.1 uncultured Rikenellaceae bacterium | reverse complement strand
TTGTTGATGCTGATGACCTTATCAGGGAAATGAAAGAGACTGCCAGGGCAGTTTCGCTTGAACTCGGAAAGCTGGCTGATTATTCGGAAGATGAAAGGGAGGATATTTTCAGGAAAATTGGTCTGGGGGCCCTTAAATATTACATTCTGAAAGTTGATCCTCATAAAAATATGACTTTTAATCCCGCTGAATCAATAGATTTTAATGGTAATACAGGACCTTTCATTCAGTACACTTATGCCAGGATCAGGTCAGTTTTAAGAAAAGCTGAGCAATTGGGAATTTATCCTGAAAAGGCCTCAATAATTAATGCCCGGCCGGGACCCAGGGAAATTGATCTGATAAAGCTGTTAAGAAAATTCTCCGATACCTTAACTGAAGCCGCATCGGAATACAGTCCTGCCCTTGTTGCAAATTATTGTTATGATTTGTCAAAGGAATACAACCAGTTCTATCACGATTTTTCAATCCTGGGAGAACAGAACACAGCCCTGAGAGATTTCAGATTTTTCATTTCGAAAGTTACCAGCGATTTACTTCGCTCCGGAATGTGGCTCCTCGGCATTGAAATGCCGGAAAAAATGTAGAGTTAAATTTGTAATACAACAATTATATATGTTTGAAAATCTTAGTGACCGCCTTGAAAAGTCCTTTAAAATACTTAAAGGGCAGGGCAGAATTTCAGAGATAAATATCGCGGAAACACTAAAGGAGGTCAGGCGGGCTCTTCTCGATGCTGATGTTAACTTTAAAATAGCCAAGCAATTTACAGATACTATTAAGACCAAAGCGCTCGGACAGGAGGTACTTAAATCAGTCAATCCGTCGCAGATGATGATCAAGATCGTTCATGATGAGCTGGTGGATCTTATGGGTGGTGAGAAAGCGGATATTGATATTAAAATTAATCCGGCAATTATTCTTATAGCCGGCCTTCAGGGGTCCGGAAAAACCACATTCAGCGGGAAGCTTGCAAAGTGGGTAAAAACAAAAAGAGGAAAGAACCCTCTTCTGGTCGCTGGCGATATTTACCGGCCGGCTGCAATTGAACAGCTTAAAATAATCGGATCTCAGGTTGAAGTTCCCGTTTATACTGAAGACGGCAGCAAAAATCCGGTGGAGATAGTAAAAAACTCAATTAAAGAAGCCCGTCTCAGAAATCATGATGTTGTAATTATTGATACAGCTGGCCGACTTGCAGTTGATGAAGAGATGATGAAAGAGATAGCTTCTATTAAGAATGCTGTCAATCCACATGAAATTCTTTTCGTTGTTGATGCAATGACAGGGCAGGATGCAGTTAATACTGCAAAAGAATTCAACGATCGACTCGATTTCGACGGCGTAGTATTAACCAAGCTCGACGGCGATACACGCGGCGGAGCAGCTTTGTCAATAAAATCGGTAGTTAATAAACCGATCAAGTTTGTGAGTTCCGGTGAAAAGATGGACGCCATTGATATCTTTTATCCCGCCAGGATGGCCGACAGAATTCTGGGAATGGGAGATATTGTGTCTCTTGTCGAAAAAGCCCAGGAACAGTATGATGTTGAAGAAGCAAGAAAGCTTCAGAAGAAAATTGCAAAAGACCAGTTTGACTTCAATGATTTTATAGCTCAGATTCAGCAGATAAAGAAAATGGGAAATGTGAAGGATCTTATGTCGATGATTCCGGGAGTGGGAAAAGCAGTGAAGGACCTTGATATTGATGATAACGCTTTCAGAGGGATAGAAGCAATCATAAGAAGCATGACACCTGAGGAAAGGAAAAATCCTGTGGTGCTCAACGGGAGCAGGCGCAAAAGAATTGCTACTGGCAGCGGCACCTCAGTTCAGGAGGTAAATAAGCTTCTGAAACAATTCGATGAGACCAGGAAAATGATGAAAATGATGACCAAAAACAGGAACCCTGCCGGTTTAATGAATAGAAAATAGAGCTTTTATGTACAATCTTATTGACGGAAGGAAAACAGCATCTGAAATAAAACAGGAGATCGCTGAAGAAGTCACCCGGCGGAAAAATGCCGGGAAGAAGATCCCGCATCTGGCTGCTATCCTGGTTGGCGAAAACGGATCGAGTATGACTTATGTCAATAACAAGGTAAAAGACTGCGCAGAAGTCGGATTTAAATCGACACTTATCCGGCTGGAAAACAACATATCGGAAGAAGAGCTCCTCGAAAAGATATCCACTCTGAACGGCGACAATGATGTTGACGGCTTTATTGTCCAGCTGCCCCTTCCTCATCATATCAGTGAAAATAAGATTATTGAGGCTATCAACCCTGACAAAGATGCTGACGGCTTTCATCCTGTAAATATAGGTAAAATGGTACTCGGCATTCCCGGATACCTGCCTGCAACACCTTATGGAATAGTTGAGCTCATTGACAGATACAGAATTGAGATTTCCGGAAAACATTGCGTAATAATAGGAAGAAGCAATATTGTGGGACGGCCGCTCAGCATTCTCCTTTCACAAAAAGGAAAAGATGCTACGGTAACCCTGGTTCACAGTAAAACCAGGGATATCGGACGTTTTGTAAAGGAAGCCGATATAATAGTTGCAGCCCTTGGATCTCCGGGATTTGTAAAAGGTGAAATGGTTAAGGAAGGGGCTGTTGTAATAGATGTGGGAACAACCCGGATTGCAGCTCCTGATACAAAATCAGGATGGAAACTGGCCGGTGACGTCGATTTTGACAACGTAGCGCCAAAATGTTCATTTATAACACCCGTACCGGGTGGAGTGGGACCGATGACCCGGGTTGCCCTTCTGAGAAATACACTTCGGGCTGCTGCAAATAAAGATGCAGCCATAGGACCGGCCCACAATTATTGATTTATATCAATTTATTGGTTGATATTTGTCATTCAGTACGATGACATATATTACTATTTATTATGCTATATATCAATAGATGGCATGATATATATCAATTCATAAATTATACAGGCTGATTCTTTCCTGCGTACCTGACCTTAAAAAATACTATTATCTGTTAAACCTTAAATCAGGTAGAAATGAAAAACCGGGTTTATGCCCGGTCCTTCAAAGGTAGAATTTAGGTCAATTCTAGGGTAAATTCGATATATAAGGTTCAGTCTGTGATTCTAAATCAATAGATGATAAAAACAATTGAATGGTTGCGTTGACATTTAAAAAAAAGCAAAATATTTTGGATTAATTTCATATAGTGTTGTAATTCAGATGAAAAAAAATATGGAATGTTAATAATTAAGTCGTGGCTCAAATTAGATTGTATGAAATGTTGTTATTTTTGCAATTAATATTTTCAGGGTATGGAAGACGATAAATTCGGATTATCCTACGAGGAAGAAATAAAGAGCGCTGTTCAGAAGTTTGAACGGATGAAGAAGAATAATGAAAATTATTTCTTCGATGTTATTGAATTTGAGTCAATTATCGATTACTACATAGATTGTAATAACTCTATAAAGGCTTTTGAAGCCGCCACCCTTGCTTCTGAACAACACCCCAACTCTGTATCGATTCAACTCCGGAGAGCAAGGGTTCTGCTTGATAAGGGGCGCGCAGTTGAGGCTCTCCGGATACTTAAGAAGCTTGAAAGCATCGAGCCGGGGAATCATGAGGTTTATGTTACTAAAGGTACGGCACTGGGTATTCTTGGTGATATTACCGGAGCAAAAAAAATGTTTGACTTTGCTCTGACTCTCGACACAGAGGACCAGGGTAATATTCTTTTTTCAATAACGTCTGTTCTACAGAACCTTAACTATTACGAGTATCTCATACCTTATCTGAAAAAGCTTATCGGGCTTGAACCTGATTTCTACGCCCATCTTTATGACCTTGCCTATGCTTTCGAAAAAACAGAAAAATTTGAGGAGAGTATAAAATATTATCTGAAGTACCTTGAAGAAGAGCCTTTTTCTGATAGTGCATGGTATAATCTTGGTATCATCTACAATAAGCTTGATGAGTCAGAAAAAGCTCTGGCAGCTTATGATTATGCACTTGCGGTGAACTCACAGAATGCTTTTGCACTTTTTAATAAAGGAAATATTCTCTGTAGTCTCGACAGATTTAACGATGCCATCCCCGTTTATCATGAATATCTTGAAAACGAACCTGACAGCTTTGAGGCGATGACATACCTTGCAGAATGTTATGAAAAAACCGGCGATCTGATCCTTGCAAAAAAATATTACCATGAGGCAATTGAACTGGCGCCCGAATTTGCAGATCCCTGGTTTGGACTTGGCATCCTGGCTCTCGATTCAGGAAACCCTGACGATGCACTGATTTTTCTGAGGAAAGCTGTCAGGCTTGATGATGAAAACCCGGAAATATGGTATATTCTGGGAAAGGCACATTATGCAATCGGTGAAAAGAAGGCAGCCCTGAGATGTTTCAGGGAAGCTCTTAAAATAGATGCTTATTACAATGAAGTATGGACCGATCTCGGAAGAATTATTACTAAAGAGGGCTATACAGGCAAAGCATTGCCCTACCTTGAGAAAGCATATAAAGTAATCGGAGATGTTCCTGGTATTAACTTCCTGCTGGGTTCATATTATGTTAACCTGGGAAATATTGAAAAAGCCTATACACATTTATCCCTGGCTCTTGCAGTTGAAAAGGAACTTTTTTATGATTTCAGGGAGTTTTTCCCAAAAAAAATTCATTATCGCAGGATATCAAAGCTTCTCGATGATTATAACCTGATTTGAGAACTGACCCCCTGACACAAAAATCTAAACCAAATACAATTCGCATGAAACATATTCTGCCGTTTATTCCCGATCGTCCGGCCAAACCACGGAATTCCGGTCTCACAATGATAATGGATAAGGGTCTCAGTATAAGGGAAGCTGAAGATCTGATGTCGGTTGGCAGTGAATACACTGACTTTGTTAAACTCGGATTTGGAACATCACTTGTTACCCCCGGCTTCGAAAAGAAACTTGAAATCTATAAGAATGCAGGATGTGAACCCTATTTCGGAGGTACGCTTTTTGAAGCTTTTGTTATTAGAAATATGTTTAAAGAATACCTTGAATTTCTTGATAAACACCATATTGACCTAGTTGAAGTCTCTGACGGATCCTATGACATAGAGCATAATAAAAAGCTTGACTATATTAAACAGCTTGCATCACGGGGTACTGTAATATCAGAAGTCGGTTCCAAGAAAAAAGATGTAGTTTATTCACCAGATGAATGGGCCGAAATGATGAAATCGGAGTTGAATGCAGGATCTGTCAAGGTTATTGCAGAAGCCCGCGAATCAGGCACAATTGGTATCTATAACGACGATGGCTCGGTAAACACACCAGTCATAAACGCTATCTCTGACCAGGTTAAGCTTGAAAATGTCATATGGGAAGCCCCTCTTAAGTCGCAGCAAGCCTGGTTCATAAAACATTTCGGAGCAAATGTTAATCTTGGAAATATTGCTCCGAATGAGATAATATCTCTTGAATCGCTTCGCTGCGGATTACGCGGAGATACTTTTTTCCAGTTTCTCCCTGAAAACATGAAGAGCTGATTGATTAATTTGGAAATTATTAGATAAATACCTGTTAATGAGAAAATTCGGCCTCATTGGTTATCCTCTGGGACACTCATTCTCAAAAAAATACTTTACCGATAAATTTTTAAGGGAACATCTTGACGATTGTTCCTATAATAATTACCCTCTGACAGATATCAGGCAATTACCTGAATTAGTAGTTTCCGAGAGCTCTCTTTTGGGACTTAATGTTACAATTCCCTACAAAACTGATGTATTAAAGTATCTTGATGAAATTGATCCTGAATCTGACCGTATTGGCGCTGTTAACGTGATAAAAATAAAAAGGTCAGCAACCGCAATCAAGCTGACTGGTTTTAACAGCGACATTTCCGGCATAAAAGATACTCTGATGCCGTTTGTCTCCGGCAGCCTGAGAAATGCTCTGGTACTGGGTACCGGCGGAAGCTCGAAAGCGATATGCTACATTTTAAGCAGCATAAATGTAAATTATACTCTCGTTTCCAGATCTCCCAAACCCGGCTGTATTACCTATTCAGATATTGTACCGGGTTTACTTGCTGATATACAGCTGATCATAAATACGACGCCCCTTGGGATGTCGCCTGATTTTACCAGTAAACCTGATCTGAATTACGATATGCTGAATGACAGTCATATCCTGTTTGATCTGGTTTATAATCCTGAAATTACAACATTCCTTAAAATCGGGCAGGAGAGGGGATGCACAATTATTAACGGCATGAAAATGCTGGTTTCCCAGGCAGAAAAATCGTGGGAAATATGGATTGACGACAGAATGTAAAATGGAACGATCGTTAATCGATTAACTCTACGATTGCGTATTAGCTTTGTCTGTTGCCAAAACCATTTTTATGTTTAGTCTTACTCCCACTTCCATCACATCTATCAGGTCCTGAATATTAAGACTTCGGGCGAATCTTAAAATAATTGTCGGCCCTTCCAGCCCTTTTGTCTGCTCCTTAAGTTCCTGTTCAAGTTGTGTAAAAAGAATTTCCTTCTGGTTTATAAAATATCTTTTGTCAACAGTAACAGTCAGATTAATCTGCTGTTTATTAATGTTTTGTGCTGATTTTGATGTTGGAAGGAGCACTTTGATGACATTGGGATTAGCCAGTGTGGACACTATCAGAAAAAACAGAAGCAGGAAGAACATAATATCGTTCAGGGAGGATGTAGATACTTCCGGTTTAAATGATTTATTTCTTCTGATATTCATATTAGAAAGCTTTTAAAAATTGAATCAACGACTCCTGAAGCCGGATAGTATATCTGTCAATTTTCAATTGCAGGTAATGGTACGCAGAATACGCCAGAACCCCTACAATCAATCCAGCTCCGCTGCAGATCATTTTTTGATATAACCCCCCGGCAATAATTCCAATGCTTATGTTATCGGCAAGGGATATATTGTAAAATATCTTAATCACACCCGATATAGTTCCTATAAATCCGAGCATTGGCGCAATTCCTGCAATAATTCCGAGATAACCTGTATTCTTTTCCATCTTGGTGATTTCAAGATTGGTTATTGTTTCAAGGTTTTTTTCCACATCATTCACAGATTTCCCGGCCTTTTCAAGTCCGCCTTCAAGTATTCTTCCTACTGCCGCCTGGTCATTTTTAGCGCGAATCATTGCCTTATCGCTATGTCCATCCCTCAAGTCGTTTAAAACTGCCGGAACCAGTCCTTTATCAATTGAAGTAAATCTTTTTATGTAAGCATACCTTTCAATAAAAATATAAACAGTGACAAGAGAAAGAAGAACAATCGGAATCATGATGATCCCGCCTTTCATCATCAAATCAAGTACGGTTGATGCCTGATCAGATGAGACACTGCCTGCAATTATCGGATTCATAAGGGAAAAAATCATAAAATATTGTTTTTAATTGTTTTATTATTTATATCAAACGATGAAAATATTTAATTATTTCCTATTGTGGATTTTGTTAATAAATAAATATATTACTGAATTTCATTGAGTTAAATTCTGGAATTACATTAACTGATACTTTTTTCACCTGAATTCAAAAATATATCTTCGGGATATTCAATATCAGCAAGAAACAATCCTCCTGCCGGGGCTGACATGCCGGCTTTTGACCTGTCCTTCAGAAGGATAATCTTTTCAAATTCTCCCAGTGAGATTTTCCCTGTACCAAGTTCAACCATTGTACCCACAATTGCTCTTACCATGTTCCTTAGAAATCTGTCGGCTTTTATAGTGAAAATCAATTTATCGTCGTTATCGGACCAGGAGGCATTGTAAATTTTACAGATGCTGGTTTTGTTATCTGAATGAAGTCTGCTGAAACTGGTAAAGTCAGAATATTTAGTTAAAAGTCCGGCTGCTTTTTCCATCGCTTTAACATTAATATTACCATACAAAAACCAGCTTAAACCTATGGAGAAAGGATCTTTTCTTTTTGAAATGAAATACCTGTATGTCCTTGAAACAGCGCTGAACCTAGCATTTGCCTCAGGAGTGACCTTTCTTACTGAACAAATCGAAATATCACAGGGCAGGAAACGGTTTAATCTGAATATCAGGTTTTTTTCTGAATCAAGGTCAGGAACAGAACAGTCGAAATGTGCACAGAAGACAAGAGCATGAACTCCGGCATCAGTTCTTCCGGCGCCTGTAGTCGTTATCTTTTCTCCCACAACGAGACTCAAAGTCTCTTCAAGAATCTGCTGGACGGAAACTGCATTTGGCTGGATCTGCCAACCATGGTAATATGTACCTTTAAATGAGAGATATATGAAATACCGTGTCTTCAAAACTTAATTTATGCAAATATATCCAACTTAAATCACCGAACAACACTTCATTTTAAACAAAAATTTACCAGGGCCATTGAAGTTAGTAACAAGTCAGATCATTCACTGATTCCGGTAAATAAAATTTCAGAACTTGGGTTGGAAAATCGATACTTATAAGTATTTTTACTCTTGATGATTAATTCATTGAATAGCCTGATTCAGAAATAAATTAATAATTAACAACCTTAAACCCCTTATTTATGCTTGAAAAACTTGATTTAAGCTGGATAGATTATTTTATAATGATAATCTATTTTGTTTTTGTTCTTGGCATTGGATGGTTTCTGCGGAAATACATGAAAAATGCCAATGCATTTCTTGAAGCAGGGCGGTCAATTCCTGCCTGGGTGGCCGGCCTGGCGTTTATTTCAACAAACCTGGGAGCGCTGGAAGTAATGGGGATGACAGGTTCAGGAATGAAATACGGAATGCTGACCACTCACTTTTATTGGATAGGGGCAATCCCGGCCATGATCTTCCTTGCTTTGTTCATGATGCCTTTCTATTATGGTTCAAAAGCCAGATCTGTACCGGAATTTCTTAAGTTAAGGTATGATGAAAAAACCAGGGGATTGAATGCGATTCTCTTTGCGGTAATGACAATACTGGCTTCCGGAATATCGATGTATGCTCTGGCTCTCTTAATGGAAAAGGTACTTGGATGGGATTTTAATATAAGTCTATGGGTCTCAGCGCTTATTGTACTTGGATACACATATCTTGGAGGACTGTCGTCAGCTATTTATAATGAGGTCCTGCAGTTCTTTATAATTGTGATAGGATTGCTCCCGTTAGTTTTCCTCAGTCTGAAAGATGTGGGAGGATGGATGGGCCTGAAGGAGAGCCTTGCCCCGATTTCGACTGATATGGGGTATGCTGCGGATGCCCTTACAACAACCTGGAAATACTCGGGTCATGCCTCGTCAAATCCTCTCGGAGTGGAATGGTTTGGTATCCTCTTCGGTCTCGGATTTGTATTATCTTTCGGTTACTGGTGCACTAACTTTTTAATCGTACAGCGGGCATTTGCAGCTGAATCAATAACCGCTGCAAGGAAAGTGCCTTTAATTGGCGCACTTCCAAAAATGTTCATTCCATTTCTGATAATTGTTCCGGGGATTATAGCCCTGGTTTTATGGAAAGATCCGTCAAAGAATTTTATTTTGCCTTTGGATGCAGGCGGTAAGCCAATTTATGACTACACAATTATAATGCTGTTAAAACAATATCTGCCTGCCGGGGTTATGGGACTGGGATTAACGGCCCTTCTGGCTTCTTTCATGTCGGGTATGGCAGGAAATGTTTCGGCTTTCAATACTGTCTGGACATACGACATATATCAGAGTTATATCAGAAAGCCCACTGGCAATGAGGAAGCTGATGGGAAGCATTATCTTAATGTAGGACGGATAGCAACCATATTCGGCGTACTTTTAAGTATAGCTTCAGCATATATTGCATCAAAGTTCGGAAATATCATGGATTTTCTGCAAACAATATTCTCTATGATAAATGCTCCGCTTTTTGCTGTCATCTTCCTGGGAATGTTCTGGAAGCGGACAACAGGTCATGCTGCCTTTACAGGCCTTTTGCTTGGGTTCCTGATGGCTTTGCTGCATCATGGTCTGACAGTACCTGCCGGTGCAACAACTCTTGTAAAGGGAGGCTGGATAGCTTCACTTCATACATATCCCGTTGAGATGGCACAGAATTTCTGGACTGCCATAATTGCCTTTAGCGTATCCACGCTGTTAACTGTGGTATTATCTCTGCTAACAAGGCAGAAGAAAACTGACGAAGATTTGCGCGGTCTTGTTTATTCTCTTACTCCTCGCTTAATTGAAGAGAATGTTGTTTGGTACCAGCGTCCTGTAGGACTGGCTGTAATTGTTGGTGTGGTTTGTGTAATTTTAAGTATAATATTCTGGTAGGAGGAAAATAAAATGGTAGATATAAGAATACCCATAGGATTGATGTTCTCTATTCTGGGAGTTTTAATAACAGTATTTGGATTTGCTACAATATCAGACAGTGAAATGTATGTTAAATCCCTAGGCATCAATGTGAATATAATAATGGGCATTATTATGCTCATTTTTGGTCTGGTGATGCTCTTTTTTTCACGGAAAAAGAAAATTATAAAGGAATAATTATCTAATTAATCTAATTATGGATCGAAGAAAATTCATCGAAACATCCGGAGCCGCGGCGGGAGCTGCGATGCTCGGGGGTGTTGCTTCAGGTGTAAATCCTGATAACCCAGGTAAAGAACAAAAAGCAACAGGTCAGTCAAAAATTAAGCTTGGCTTGTACTCTATTTCTTATGGTGGTATCTGGTATAAGGGTGCAGCCCTTACTTTTGACGAAATGTGCAAACGTGCAAAGGAATATGGTTATGACGGTGTTGAACTGGATAATAAACGGCCAATGGGAAATCCCATGGACCTTGATAAGCGGAAGCGTGATGAAATGCTAAACTCCTTGTCAAAATATGGTCTCGAAATACCCTGTGTGGCTGCAAATAATGACTTTTCAAGCCCTATCCCGGAGCACAGGGAGTGTCAGCTCCTGATGGTGCACGAGACCGTAAAACTGGCAAAAGATCTTGGCGCGCAATTCGTCAGGTTATTTGCTGCCTGGCCTGGTGTTCCAATTCATGAAGGCATTGGAACATACGATCTGACAAGAGGCAATGAATTTTACACTTTCCAGAGGCAGTATCCTTTCACAACCCGACTTGACCGTTATAATTTCGTCAAGGATTGTCTCAGGGAAGCTGCAAAAATGGGAGAAGAAAATGGCATTGTGATGACACTGCAGAACCATGCTCCTCTTATCAGGGGATGGAAAGATACACTGGATCTTGTGAAAGAAGTTAACTCCCCCTGGCTGAAAATTTGTCTGGATCTGCCAATTTTTGAAAACCTCGATAAAGAGTATGTTGCCAATGCAGCGCGTGCAGTGGGTAATCTTCAGGTCCATTCCCATTTCGGAGGAGAATATTACCGCGATCCCAGCGGTGTGATCAAACCAGTGGTGCTTGATTATTACGCAGGGGGGAGGATCCCCGATTATGCTCATTATATAACTCTGATGAGTGAGATTGGTTATAATGGATATTTTACGTTCGAACTATGCCATCCCGTACTGAATGAAGATCATACAAATGCCGGGATCGGGTATGTTCATGAGCAGGTACAACTTGCGAGGGAGTATATGGCAAAAATAACCGGCCGGTAAATTGTTTTATAAAATAGTTATGCCGCAAAGTATATAAGATCCTGATATCTGATATGCTTTGCGGTTAATTTTAAAAATGAAAAACATGAGAGTCAGAAGAGGATTTGCCAGCGATAACAACTCAGGTGTTCATCCTCTGATTTTATCAGAACTTAACAATATAAATACTGGTCACGTTCCCGGATATGGTGGTGATGAATATACTGAAAAAGCCAGGGCTCTTTTTAAGGAGCAGTTCGGAAATGATACTGAGACATGGTTTGTATTTACAGGAACAGCCGCCAATGTTTTAGGATTGAGCGGAGTTGCACGATCGTGGAATTCAATAATCACGGCTGCATCTGCTCATATAGAGGAAGATGAATGCGGGGCTCCTGAAAAATTCATTGGTTGCAAGGTGCTGACCGTGGAAACGTCTGATGGAAAAATCAATAATGATCTGATTGAGAGACATTTGCATGGGTTTGATTTTGAGCATCATTCACAGCCAAAAATAATATCCATTACCCAGGCTACTGAAATGGGAACTGTTTATTCTGCCGGTGAAATCAGGAAGTTATCTGATTTTGCTCATGAAAAGGGGATGTACCTGCATATTGACGGAGCCAGATTAGCTAATGCTTCAGTTACTCTTAATCTGCCTTTTAAGTCTTTTACCACTGATTCAGGAGTTGATGTACTTTCTTTTGGCGGAACAAAGAACGGGATGATGTATGGTGAAGCAATCTGTTTTCTCAGGCCAGGTATTTCGCAAGATTTTAAATATATCAGGAAACAGGGAATGCAGTTGGCCTCAAAGATGAGGTTTATATCTGCTCAATACATTGCATATTTCAGGAATGAACTCTGGAAAGAATGTGCAATCCATTCAAATTCAATGGCCCGGCTGCTTGCAGAAAAGATCAGCAGGTTCAGTCAGATCCGGATTACCCAGCCTGTTCAGGCTAACGGGGTATTTGTTGTAATGCCTCCAATGATAGCTGAAAAGGTTAGAAGTGAATTCTTCTTTTATCCATGGAATGAGCGGATATCAGAATACAGGTTAATGGCCAGCTGGGATACAACAGAGGAGGACATAGAGAATTTTGTGAATCTTCTCAAAAAATATATAAGTTGAAAAAAAAAGCCGGACCATAAGATCCGGCTTTTTTTATAGACTGGAATCTTATTTATTTAAGAGTAAAGTTTATTGGTACCATGTACCACACAGGAACAGGTTTTCCACCCTGTTTACCTGGTTTAAACGCAGGAAGTGTCTGAACAACTCTCATTGCTTCTTTATCAAGCTCGGGATCAACACCTTTAAGGACAGATACCTTGTCAACGCCACCTTTTGATGTAACGCAGAATCTGACAATTACTTTTCCCTGGATGTTATTTTCCTTTGCTACTTCGGGATACTGGGTATGTTCTGCGATATATTGAAGAAGGGCAACATCACCGCCAGGGAACAAAGGCATCTCTTCAACAACCACGAATGGTTCAGCCTCAGCTTCTTCTTCCTGAACTTCTTGTTTAACTTCTACAACTTCAACTACCTCTTCATCCCTGACTTCAACCTGGGCCTGGTCAGCGGTCATCAGCTGAACATTTTCTTCAGGTTTTATTGAGTCAACAACTACCGGAGGAACATACCTGGCCTGCTGCACAACATCCTGAGGAGGAGGTGGAGGTGGTGGTGGAGGTGCAACCTGGTCGGCTGGCGTATCCAGATTCTCCATCTTTATCTCAACCTGCCTTTCAGCACGCTTGGCCTTGTTTTCTGCAGCCTTTGCATTAAGGTAAGGCATAATTACCGCAGTGCCGACTATAATTATTCCAATAAGCAAGGATATAATTACATTCCGGTTGTATCTCGTGCGTAGTTTGTAAGCTCCATACTCCCTGTTCCTGTTCTCAAACACGATATCATCAAAGGCAGGTGCTGTTATCTTTTCTTTTGCCATTTCTATAGAGGTTTACGGATTAATTGGTTGAAGCAGTTGCGGTTGGTGTAATGCCTGCAGCATTTTCTACCATCCTTTCTTCATACCACGCGATCTTTACAAACGTATAACGGGCAATTCCACAGATATTCATCTCATCGAGGATATCCACAAAATTACCGTAATTAGCATTCTTATATGCTTTTATAAGTACGATTGGCCCTGTATCATCATCAGTTCTCATCCTGCTTTTTGTGTTCCGGGCAGAATCCTGGGATATCGGCATTTTCCCTGAAAGAACCTCTTTATCAAATTCTGCAAGCCTTCTTGCAAGAGTTTTGTTCCTTTCAACCAGAATTTTACGGATACCTTCCGCACTCATATCTGTCTCGGTAAGCGGAGGCAGAATTGGTGGGACAGCACTATATTCCTCCGGTTTTACCGATCCGGGGTAGGTGTAAACTTTACCATCGGGACCAAGTAAAATATTCAGAGTACGGCTCGCGGAAATTCTCGGAGCCTCTTGCTTGGTTGGATCCTTGATCTTCTCCGGAAGAACAATTTCCATGACCTTTGATTTGGTCATAGCACCCACTAGCATAAAGAATACTATAAGCAGACACATAAGGTCAACCATCGGGGTCATATCAATATGAGGAGCATGCTTTTTTGCTTTCCTCTTTCCGCCTTTTCCTTTTTCTTCTACGATTATCTCTGCCATGTCACTGCTGTATTTCTTCAAGGTTTATTTTAGCTTCTTCGAGATTTGTAATCAGATTAAACCTGTTTACATTCTTTTCCTGAAGAATATCAAGGACTCTCTCGACAACATCGAATTTGGTTTTTGAGTCTCCCTTGAGCGAAGCTTTGATATTCGGATTCACCTGTCGTGCACACAGGATCCAGTTTGCCAGCTGATTGTCAGTTGAGTCCATCGGAATTCCGGTCTGCAAATTCTTCCTGATGTTATTATCCTTGGTATTCAGCCATTCTTTCATCTGCATTATCGGAACGCCCATTGAAGACATCTGTTTCTGGAAATTTCTCAGTTCGGCTTGTGTGAATTCGACGCCGTACCTTTTTCCCATCTCGGCGAGAATCTTTGGTCTGAACGCAAGAATTGTATCAGGTCCGTTATCAAAATTCATAAAGACTTTTCCATCAGGGGCAAGCAGGAAAGTCATTGAATTAAAATCATCCATTTTTGTTTCGGATATTGAAAAGGGCGTATCAACATTGGCCGGTTCTTGTTGCTTCATCGTTGTGGTAAGCATAAGGAAAATAAGCACCACTGAGAATAGGTCAACCATCGGTGTCATGTCAATATGGGGCGACTTGGTTGGTAATTTAATCTTTGGCATCTTCTTTTTTTTTAATGATTATAAACCAAAAGATTCATTATTACTTATTTCTCAGTGAGGCAGCAAAGTTCTGAGTCAGACTGAAACCTGCTTCATCAATTTTAAATGTATAAGAGTCAATGGTTGAGCTGAAATAGTTGAAAGCAATAATTGACAGAGTCGAACCTGTGATGCCGAATGCGGTATTTACAAGAGCTTCGGATATACCTTGTGAAAGTGCAAGTGCATCAGGTGCTCCTGACTGGGCAAGAGCGGCAAATGCGCGGATCATACCGAGAACTGTTCCGATAAGACCGATAAGCACTGAAATTGAAGCTAGAGTAGTGAAAATTACCATGTTTTTTGAAAGCATCGGCAGTTCAAGAGCTGTGGCTTCCTCAAATGATTTCTGAATAGAGAGGATTTTCTGATCTTTCTCAAGATCTTTGTCTTTCTGAAGGTCACGGTACCGTAACAGGCCGGCTTTCATTACATTGGCAAGAGAACCTTTCTGCTTATCGCAAGCTTCCATTGCTTCTTCAATTTTATCCTCAGCAAGAAGTGTCTGAAGTTGACGGACGAAGGTGTTCAGCCTGCCTTTTCCTTTTGCCCTTGACAGCGTTATTATCCTTTCAAAAATGAAAATGATAAGTACCAGCACGCAGGTCATCAGAATAGGGACAATAAAGCCACCCTTGTAAATAATACCCAGAAAGTTACCCTCGAGAGCTGCCATCTTATTGTTGCCACCTTCGAAGTTAACAGGGTTCCCCATCAATTGTGTGAACAAAATATAGGAAACCACAAAAGCTATTAAAATAGCGCTTACTGCAAAAACATTCTGCAGTGATTCTTTGAACGAACTTCCTTGTTTACTCATTTTTATCGATTTTGTTTAGGTTAAGATTTTATGATTTGCAAATATATAAATTTTCAATTTTTTATTTCAAATAGGTCAAAAAAATATTGCTATACTTTTAAATTAGTTTAGAATTACTCTTTTTTGACATCGTATTCAAACAAATTTTTAACTGAATTCATTATAGTTATAAATAAAAAGCCTTTAGCATGTAGCCTTTTTTACTGTTCAAGCTTTACATTATAAACTCTTGCTTTTGTAATCGCCACTTCTTTTGTTTTGTACCCCTTGGCGCTGATAAGAAGTATTTCAGATCCCTGAGGAATTTCAAACTTGTATTCCCCTTTGCCGTTTGAAAGGTTTTCAGCAGCAGTATCTTTAACTCTTATTGAAGCATAAGCAATCGGTTGTCCTGCAGGATTTGTAATCACACCTTTTATTTCATTCGGGTTAATACCCTTCTTTACTGACGCCTGGTAATCCTGAATCCATCTGAGGTTGCTTTTAGCGGATGCATTTGCAGGATCCAGGGCAATTATTTTCTCGTAAGCTTCAGCTGACCTTGCAAGGAATGAAAGTTTACCTTCCAGAGTTTTCTCCAGTCCGGCAGCTTTTGTTTCGAGGCTTCCTAGCCCATTATAACCCCTGATCTTGTACTCTTTATTTCCCTGGTCGAGATTAATCATCCTGCCGTAAAAATCCTTTGCTTTGGTGTAATTACCGTTCTCCATATTAAGATATCCCAGATAGGTAAGTGCTTCCATCATATCGCCTGAATTTTTAACTGAATCTTTTGAAGCGACACTCAGCAATTTTTCAAACTTTGGTTTGGCAAGTCCCAGTTTTGTATCAGGATCCATTTTTGAATATGCCCGTGCTGTATAGACGTAAGCAGGCAGATAATCGGGATTTTTCTTTAGGATAACGCTAAAAACCGAGTCAGCTGATTTGTATTTTTCACCATTATAGTAAGCTCTTCCAACCTGCATATAATCAGCCAGGTTATTCTCTTTGGCAGGATCAATGAGCTTTGTCCAAGTTTTTGCTGCGCTGTCATATTTTCTGTAAGCATAGTAATTGCTGGCCATTTCATTGAGAAGAGACCGCTCTTTTGAAGTTAACTCTGTACTTTTCGGATCTTTGCGGTCAAAAGCAAGAGCTTTGTTATATTCACCGAACGCCCTGTCAATTTCCTTTGAGGCTTTTGAAATTACGGTTTCAAGGTTCGATATTTTACCGGTGAGCTCATCGACGGAAGCTTTAAATTTAGGCTTGTCGGCAGTAGCAGATACAGCCAGCTTTGATTTTGCTTTATCCAGCTGAGGTTTCAGGCTGTTGAGTTCATCCTGCATCTTCGTATAATTCTGATTCTTTTTCAAAAGGATCCTTGCCATGTAGTGGTAGTCTTTCTGCAGGATATACTCAGGATTGACAGTTTTGAACAATGTTTCCATATAAGCAAGAGCCTTTTCATAATCGGGATTCTCCTTTTCAAAGCATGAATATCCAGCCAGACGGTTCATGTAACCTCTTGACTGATCAACTTTTAGTATATCTTCCACATTTTTAATGACCTCCTCATAATCACCGGCATAGAAAAGAGAGTTTACATATCTTGTTTTTGCAGGGATATTACCTTCAGTCAGATCAAGGTATTTTTTGAAATTGGTTTTAGATTGCTCTATTCTTCCGGCGCGCCAGTAAAGCTGACCAAGTTCACGATAGGCGGGTGCATAGTTTGCATTAAGATTAATAGCCTCCTCAAAATATGGTATTGCGGATTGCAATGCCCTTCCTTTTACATAAACATACCCTATTTTCATGTTGGCAGTGGGCGACTTCGGGTCGGCAAACTGAGCCTGATTGTAGTTTTTAATGGCATTTGATCCGTCATTTACGAGCATATATAAATCACCTGCTATAAGGTAGTTGTCGGCATTTTTGTTATCAATGGTCAATGCCTGCCTTGTAAGCGGTAATGCTTTGGAAGTATCTACGGTATTATCCTTAATATATGATTCAGCAATCTTTGACAGAGCAAATGCATAATCCCTGGCCGGAGGAACAATCTTCTTCAGATTTTTATAGGGCAGGAGAAAACTTTTTGCTTTTGCACGCATTTCAGCTGCCTTTGCTTCATCACCAAGATAATTGGCAACTTTTGCCAGACCTACATAGTTCAATGGATCACCGGGATCTGCCGTAACACCTTTCTGGTAAATTTCCTGTGCAGCCTTTGTTGCAACTGCAAGGGAGTTGGATATTGTATCTGCGAAATAATCAAGTAAATAGTTTTCTCCCAGGTAGAAAAAGTACTTGCTGTTTGATGGTTCTTTCTGAATAAGTCCTTTCAGCATGGTTTCGGCTTTGTCATATTGCTCGCTCCTAATAAGCTGAACTGCAGAAGTCAGATCCTGCGCATTAACATTACTGACCAGCAAAATTGAAAACAAGCCTGCCATCAAACCCACTGGATTTAAAATAGAACGTTTCATAATTCTGTAATTTAGTATCATTTGTTATTTTTAATCTTCTTTTATTACCTAAAACTAATGCTTTTTATCAATATTTTAAAATTATTTAATCAAAACTCACACCCCACACCTCATACCTCACACCCCATACCCCCTAATGCTTAATCTGAACCAGCCTTATTGGCATTGTTGCAGGAACCAATCCCGCTTTCAGAACAATCCTCTGGCCCTGTTCTGCTGTTGCCCACTGGATAAATCCTGATCCAAGGCCGGCGAATGTCTCTCTTGAAATAAGATACACCTCTCTGACAAAAGGATATGATTTATCGTATATTGAACCCTGATAAGGACGATAGTAAGATCCGTCATTAACAAATTTCTGAGATACTGCAAGCACATTTACTTTATGTATAAAGCTCATGCTCAGAGAATCATCCTTGTCACTTATCCAGTTCGTACTTATAATCCCGAGTGCATCTTTGTTTCTTGACACGAAATCTACAACTTCGGGGTTATTATTTACAGCAAAAAAATTATCACCAAGAGTGTCTTTTAATTCGAAAAGCTCCCTGAAGTATCTTATATTCCCTGATTTATTATTGTCGAAAATTACTCTTATTTTATTAAGCTCCGATTTCGGATTGATCTCTTTCCAACTGGTAATCTTTCCCGTGAATATATCATTTATGGTGTTATACTTTATCAGTGTATCAGTATTCTCCTTATTGGTGATCAGGGCAAGTGCATCATAAGCAAATCGTGTTGTCCGTGCAATTACCAGAGTGTCTCTGAGGTATTGTATCTGGCTTTCGGTAAGATTCCTGCTTGTTACAATTACTTTAACAGAATCATTCATGAAATCATTGATGACATCAAACTCAGGTTTGTATTCAGATTTCACTTTTGCATTTTTGTAAAGGGAAGTAAATATGTAAACTTCGGTATCAATCAGAGGCTGGAATGATTCGTCAACCGAGATCCTTATACTACCGCGGGTTGGTGTTTCATTTGTTGCAGTCCTGGAAATATTTTTGCAGGAGAATGACAACAATAAAACACTTATAAGCAGGTAAGACTTATAGAACATTAAATTCTTTCGGGTAAAGTAATTTCTCACAAAATTAGGTTCCTTCGAAGTAAGATTCTGGAAGGCAATATTAATAAATTTTTGATAAAACTCTACAATTCTCATTATCTTAAAATTTTGACTTCATCTAAAATATTACTTCCTGAATAACTGCAAAGGGCATGCCAGTTCTTATTTCCTGTTATAAATATTTATCATCCTCATCATCACTATCATCTTTGAAGAAAAGTTCTACAATTCTTGTATATGTTCTGAAAGCCCTGTAAACGCCATATAAAATAAATGATGATCCGATTATTACAAGAACGGCTCTGTCAAGATAAGTTCGGTCAAAATAGAAAATTAAGTAAATACCGACTCCAAGATAAAATAATACCATAAAGATGCCGAAAATAGTCGTCACCTGACTCATTAATTTATTATTATCCATATCAGATATTTTAAAATCCAAATAAACAAATTATCATGATACAATCAAAAAAATACTTGTGTTTCTTCTTAATAATCATTTGAGTTTCAATATTTCTTCACCGGTCTGAAAAGTAAAGAGCTGTCACCGTAGCTTAAAAACCTGAAATTATTATTTAAGGCATATTCATAAATTCTTTTCCAGTCGTTTCCGACAAGGGTTGAAATGAGAAGCAAAAGAGTGCTTTTGGGTTGATGAAAATTTGTAACCAGCCCCTGTATCATTCTGAAATTGTACCCCGGAATTATCAGAATTCTTGTGGAAGCATTCAGAACATTGAGATTTCTTTCTTTCATGAAGTCTGAAAGTGCCTTCAGA
>CAYPKL010000460.1:0-4192 GCA_964411285.1 uncultured Rikenellaceae bacterium | reverse complement strand
TCATCGAACAGGAGACTGATCCCGTTCTTTGCGATATGCTCCCAGTAGGCGACGACTTTCGCCTTTCCGCCCCGTTTCTCCATGTATTTGAAGAGCTCGCTGTATGCGGGAATGAATTCTGTGCATGAAATCATCTGGCTTATGTGTATCTATATGCGTAAATTTAATTTCTGGCATTCCTCAAAACTCACTCACACACTCACTCTATTTATTTTCTTATCCTTAATTATAGTTTCGCAACTTTTATCTCCGATTTCTTAACTTTTAATTCCTTGTGATATGTTTGATTTCTGCAAACCTGTTGTCTGTCAGAAGGCCAAATTATTATGCATTCTGATATCTAAACTTCTTTCCTCAAAGAAGTTTGACAGAACGACTAATGACCAGGTGAGTCGGGTCGGCGATGCCCTTCAGGATAAGCCTATCATTGCAGGATTGAGATGTGTGGTTGCAACGGACAGTACCGGAGATGTTTTTAATAAGTACATAAAAGCATTTCAAAATCACCAATCCGAGGTACGTTACATTCTATCCAGCCATCTTTCTGACTGAATTCCAAATTAATACCGGATCTTAATAGCCTGACTTCCTTAACACCTTTCAATGGTTTGAACCGAATGCCTGTATTATGAATTGTTACAGGTTCGCGGACTGAAGTACCTAAAAAGCCTGAATGGTTTATCATTCCTATCCATTCGAACGCACCATTCAGGTTTGCAAGATGTGTCATTTCAACCATCGGAGAAGCATCTGTCTCTATTGTCTTTTCAATTTGCAAAAGCGTGTTCAACGATCCCAGGAATACTGCCCTGTGAGCATAATTACCCTTTGCATCATACTCAGAACCCAACATCCAGGGGATGAACACCGTCTTTCCTTTCCCAGACTCGTAAAAAACCGCTCCGGGATATTCAGTGATCTCCGCATCAGAATAAAAAGTTTTTTCCGAGGGGCCATACATATTTGATGGAAGTAATCTGAAATAACCTTTAGCTCCATCTTTAAGTTTGCATTTTAAAAATTCTGAATGCACCATCATCAGAGTGAAGTGATCAAAATCCTTTTCCTGAAAGGCCAGCTTATCACTCTCTGAGACTTTAAGATATGTTGCCTCAGCTTGCGGAAAGATATCGAATTCAGGTTGGATACCGAGGGAATTCATGCCTGATGGATCTCCTGTTACAAGAACCTTTCCTCCATTCTGAACATAATTATCGAGAAGTTCAGCTATTCCGGCCCCTGGACTTATGTTTCCCACTATTACTGCCTCATAGTCTGCAATCCTGCGTGGTGTTCTTTCTGTACCAAGGTATTTGGGATTGATGATATCATACATAATATGCTCTTCTGATAACAATTTTATAATCCCCTGAAATTCTGATCCGGATCCCTGAATAAGAGCAATCCTGCTAACTGCCTGAACATTTGTAAACAACTTTTCATATTTTTTATGAAATCCAAATAATTCATTTACAATTGGGATAAACTTACGATCTTCATAATGGACCAGAGTTCCAACAACCACAAAACCAACCGGAGCTCCATGCAACATATCCTCAAGCCACCAGTTTCTTAAAAGGTTCGGTGAACTCATGATATTGCGGTACCCTATTGCCTGGAAACCCATAATGAGATTAACAGGATTCTTATCCTTATAAGTTCCCAGAGTTCGTTTTACATTAATAGTTGCGTGATAAATATTATCAACACCGGATCTCATTGAAGCTCCGGATTCTGATGCAATCCACGAGGTCCCCACATCATTATAGTTGTATATTATAAGATCCGGGTTCTGATGCCTGATAAAATCCGTGACCTTTGCATATAATTCATTCGACGTAACTATCTGAAATTCATGATATTCTTTAATGTGTGGATCCTTATCATCAACCGGAAGTTTAAAGCCGGTCCTTTCAAAGAATCGCTTTTTACAGTTTTCACACTGGCAGATACCATAAAAAGTGCCGGCATAAGTAGGACCGGTATATCCCATCATATTGAAAAAAATTCCATCTATATTGTAATTATTTATGACCTCCTTCAAGATCTCGAAGGCATATTCCTGGTAATACCCTCCATTTATGCATGCTGCGACAGTCGTATTGAATTCAAGGTTCTTTCCGTTTGTACCAACATACAACCACTCAGGTTTCATCTCTGCAATGCTTTGATGGACTTTGCTAAAATCAAACCTGGCGATGTATCTGATCCCTTTTTCATGCAACCGGTTTATCAGTTCTCCGACAAAGTCTCTGGATCCCATGTATGGATTCCTGTACTGGTAAGGTAATCTTGTTTGATAACTTGCAGTGATTCCTCCGGTATTAAATAATACATCCGTAGCAGATGCATCAACAATAGATTGAACATAATCATCAGCATCCATGCTTGCATATACCTCAGGGAAATTGGTTTGAAGAAGTCTGATCGGCATCCTGTTCCACCAGGTGCCATCGTAAGTTCCCGGATCGATTTCCGATAAATTAACAGGGGAGTTATTATTACATGAAACCAGAGATATCAGAACTCCGGTAAAAAAATAAATATATGTTTTCTTCATAAAATTTTATTCAAATTAGAAAGGTGAACTTTAAACTTATAATAGCCAATTTAATTATTTAAATAAAGATATTTTGTAATAATTTGATTTATTCTTGTCAGAAATGGAAACCTGAATAAACAAAATTGGTTGATGTTTGTTTTACGGAGTAATGAAAAATGAACAATCAGCAGAAAGGAGCAATTTAATCGCCAACCATGAATAATGCAGTCTTAGATGTGATTGTAATTGGTGCTGGTCATGCAGGTCTGAGTATCAGTTATCACCTGAAGAAACTTCTTCTGGATCATATTGTTTTCGAGCAGGGTAAAATCGGAAATTCCTGGAGCAAACAACGGTGGGATTCATTTAAACTGAATACTCCTAACAAATTTAACTTGTTGCCCGGACAAGAAAATATTTTTCCTGATACCGAAGGATTCTCTTCAGCCCTGGATTTTGTTTGTTTACTTCAGAACTACCACAAAAAATTTGATTTACCTGTAGTTGAGAATTCGAGAGTTTTATCAGTCGATAATGTTTCCGGCTTAAAATATTTTTCCGTATATGTCTCCGAAAATGGTACAGTCAGATATTACAGCAGTAAACAGTTAGTTATTGCTTCAGGTGGTCAGAATATAAAGAATATCCCATCATTTGCAAAGAATATTTCAGAAGATGTTCTTCAGTTACATGCATGTGAATATAGAAATCCTTCTTCGCTTCCTGAAGGGGCTGTCCTGATTGTAGGCAGTGCACAATCCGGAGTCCAGATAGCCGAAGACTTAATTGAAAGCGGAAGGAAAGTCTTCATTTCCACAAGTCAGGTTGCCCGGGTACCAAGAAGATACCGGGGCAAAGATATAGTGGAGTGGCTTATGCTTACAGGATTTAATGATGTCAGGACTTTAGATATTACTGATCCCGGGATTTTTGCCATGAAACAGCCTCAGGCTTCGGGGGTTGGGATCAGGGGGCATACTTTGAGTTTACAGGCACTGGCCAGAAATGGAGCTGTAATTCTCGGGAAGATTGAAACTGCAGATACTGCAAAGGTTTTAATTCACCCAAATGCTGCAGCTCATGTAAAATTCGCGGATGAATTTTCCGGGAAGATGAAAGGCATGATTGATGAATATATACAAAAATTGGGTCTGCAGGCGCCTCCGGCAGAAAAAGATATTGATGATCAGCCTGATGAAACAGCTTCATGTACATCATCTGTTACAATTCTCAACCTTAAAGAAAACAATATTACCTCCATCATTTGGACAACTGGATTTATCGGTGATTTCAGTTATTTAAAGCTTCCTGCCTTTAATGAAAATGGAATGTTGAGACATTCAGATGGCATTGCGGATATTGAAGGATTATACTTTCTTGGACTACCCTGGCTTCGCAAAAGAAAGTCAGGAATTATTTTAGGAATCAGAGAAGACGCCAGATTCATAGCTGAGAAAATAATGACAAAATCTGAAAATCAGAATGCAGGTTAATAAAAGACGAGGCAGAAGAATTACTTACAACTTTATCAAAAAATATTACACAAGCACTTAAGGCAAAAAAATAGTCTTATATGCAGGCATCTGAAAAACCAACCGATTAATAAAAACAAAACAAAATGAAAAAAACAAACAAACTGATTGTAAGCCT
>CAYPKL010000459.1:0-6123 GCA_964411285.1 uncultured Rikenellaceae bacterium | reverse complement strand
TGAAGAAATTTGCCTGGAAACCCATCCTAAGTGCAGTTAAAGCTCGCGATGAGATGATTAAAGGATCACTGGCTTCAGCAGAAAAAGCAAGGAAAGAAATGGCTAAACTGCAGAGCGATAATGAAGCGATTCTTAAAAAAGCCAGGGAAGAACGGGAAGGCATCCTTAAGGAAGCCCGCGACGTCCGTGATAAGCTTATCTCGGAAGCAAAAGGCAGAGCCTCCGAAGAAGCTGAAAAGCTGGTTGAGAAAGCAAGGGCAGGCATCGAAAGGGAAAAAGCTGTTGCCCTGGCTGACATCAGGGAACAGGTAGCAAACCTGTCTGTCGAAATTGCTTCAAAACTTCTGGGAGAAAAGCTGAAGCAAACCGGCGAACAACAAAAACTTATTGATAATTATCTTAATGAGATAAATGTAAACAAGAACTAATCAGCCTATTCATTAATGAATCAAAGCAAAATATCTGTAAGGTACTCCAGGGCCCTGTTTCAGTCAGCGCTTGAAAAAAAGATAATTGACATTGTAAACCAGGACATGATTTTCATTCTGGAAATATGCAGGCTTCCTGAGATGAAAGAATTCCTTAACAGCCCGATAATAGTTCCCTCAAAAAAAACGGAAATACTGCACAAAATTCTGGGCAATAACCTGGATGAATTAACATTGTCATTTATCGACCTGGTGGTAAAGAATGGACGGGAACGCTCGATCCCCGCTATTGCCAGGGTCTTTATTCATGATACAATGAAGTACAACGGGATCACAGAAACGGTGCTGACTACGGCTGTTAAAACAGACCCGGCTATCAGGAAACAGATTTCTGATCTCATAAGCGGTCTGTTCAAAACCAAAATTGATCTGAAAGAAATAGTCGATGAGACTATTATTGGCGGATTTATAATGAAAATAGAGGATAATTATATCGACGCAAGTGTCAGAACCAAACTGGCAAAAATCAGGAAAGAACTTACTACAAATACATACAGAGCACAATTTTAATTTACACAATAAGATTTTTAAGCACAATAAATATGGCAAATATTAAACCAGCAGAAGTTTCAAAAATACTCAGACAACAGCTTGAAGGGATTCAAACCGGCGTCGAACTCGAAGAGGTCGGGACCGTTCTTGAGGTTGGCGACGGTATTGCACGCATTTATGGCCTGTCGAATGCAGAATCAAATGAATTAATTGAATTTGAAAACGGGATTGAAGCAATTGTTCTGAACCTTGAAGAAGACAACATCGGTGCAGTATTGCTTGGGCCGACAGAAGAGATCAATGAAGGCGATATTGTTAAAAGAACAGGACGAATAGCCTCTATCGGTGTTGGAGAAGGGCTCCTCGGCCGTGTTATTACTCCCACAGGCCAGCCTCTTGATGGTAAGGGGCCAATTGAAGGTGAGCTTTTTATCCTTCCTTTTGAAAGAAAGGCGCCGGGAGTTATTTTCAGACAGCCCGTAAAACAACCGCTTCAGACGGGAATAAAGGCCATTGACGCAATGATCCCGATCGGAAGAGGCCAGAGAGAACTTATAATTGGCGACCGTCAGACGGGAAAGACAGCTATTGCAATTGATACAATCATTAATCAGCGCAGTAACTTCGAAAAAGGTAAACCGGTATATTGTATATATGTCGCAATCGGGCAGAAGGGCTCAACGGTTGCCAATATTGCCAAAACACTCGAGGAAAACGGAGCTCTTGAATATACAGTGATCGTTCTTGCAACCGCTTCCGACCCCGCCGCATCGCAGTTCTATGCACCATTCGCCGGCGCCGCTATAGGAGAGTTCTTCCGCGATACCGGACGCGATGCCCTGATAATTTATGATGACCTGTCGAAACAGGCTGTATCATACAGGGAAGTTTCACTGCTGCTCCGCCGCCCGCCGGGACGTGAGGCTTATCCCGGCGATGTTTTCTATCTGCACTCAAGACTGCTGGAAAGAGCCGCCAAGATCATTGAATCGGATGATGTTGCCAGACAAATGAATGATCTTCCGGAATCAATCCGCCACATGGTAAAAGGAGGCGGATCGCTGACAGCTCTTCCGATTATTGAAACCCAGGCAGGTGACGTCTCTGCTTATATTCCGACAAATGTTATCTCAATAACCGATGGTCAGATCTTCCTCGAATCAGGTCTGTTTAATTCAGGAGTAAGGCCGGCAATAAACGTAGGTATCTCTGTTTCCAGAGTAGGAGGGAACGCCCAGATAAAAGCAATGAAAAAGATTGCAGGAACACTGAAAGTCGACCAGGCACAGTACCGCGAGCTGGAAGCATTTTCCAAATTCGGTTCCGACCTCGATGCATCTACCCTGGCAATTCTGAATAAAGGAGCCAAAAACGTTGAGATCCTTAAACAGAAGCAATATGCACCTGTCCCGGTTGAGAAACAGATTGCAATTATTTATTGCGGCACAATGGGATTGCTGAAGGATGTTCCGGTAAATAAAGTCAGGGAATTTGAAAATGAATATATTGAACTTCTCGACCTGAAATACAGGGATGTTCTGGACAAGCTGAGAGATGGCATTCTGAACAGTGAGATTACAGATATCCTTGACAAAGTAACCAGTGATCTTGTCAGTAAATACAAACCGTAAGGGATACCCTATAAGTTTTAAAAAAAATCTTGAATGGCGAACTTAAAAGCTATAAGGATAAGGATTGCTTCTGTGAAATCGACACGGCAGATCACATCCGCCATGAAGATGGTTTCTGCAGCCAAGCTGAGAAGAGCCCAGGATAAAATTGTGAGGCTCAGGCCTTATGCAAACAAGCTTCATGATATTCTGGTCAACCTTTCACTAAGCCTTGCCGATGCAGAAGTTGAAAATGTTTACAGCCGGATTTCCGAACCGGGAAAAATACTGATAGTTGTTATTACATCGAACAGGGGACTCTGCGGAGCATTTAACTCCAATGTTGTACGGGAAGCAAAAAGGATGGTTTTCGAAAACTATTCTGAACAGCATAAAAACGGTAATGTGCAATTTATTGCAATAGGGAAAAAAGGATTCGACTACCTCAGGAAGCAAAATTTTGTAATTGCAGGTGAATGTAATGACATGCTTAACGACCTGACATTCGAAAAGTGCTCGGTAATTGCCGATAAAGTGATGAATAGTTTTGTCGCTGGCGATTTCGACAGGGTTGAGATTATTTACAATCATTTTAAAAATGCCGCTGTTCAGACCCTGACCAATGAAGTATTCCTTCCTGTGGAGGCTTCTTCAGCCGACAACAAGGACTCTGTGCCGGCAGATTATATCTATGAGCCTGATAAAGAAGCAATAATAAAAGAACTTATTCCCAAATCGCTCAAAATACAATTTTACAAAGCCGTGCTTGACTCATTTGTAGCCGAAAACGGTGCAAGAATGACTGCAATGCACAAAGCAACCGACAATGCCACCACAATGATCCGTGAGCTTACATTGCTATACAATAAGGCAAGACAGGCCTCCATCACCAGTCAGATCCTCGAAGTTGTCAGCGGTGCTGAAGCTTTAAAAGGTTAAGTATTTATTTTAAAATTTGATTGTTAAGAAACATGTACAATCAATCCGGTCTGAAAAAAATTATTGATACAGCTCTGGTTAATTTTTCATATAATTCAGAGTCGGACCGGCTTATTGATCCTGTAAAATACATTCTTTCAATAGGAGGTAAAAGAATGCGTCCGGTACTTGCATTGATGGCATGCAATCTATTCAGTGATACGGTTGATGATGCCGTTTTTCCGGTGACCGGGCTGGAGATTTTTCATAATTTTACACTCGTTCATGATGATATTATGGACAAAGCCACCATCAGGCGCGGGTACACGACTGTCCATAATAAATGGAGTATTAACCAGGCAATTCTGTCAGGTGATGTAATGGCATTCATTGTAAATGAATGTTTTCTTCAGGCTCCCTCGCCGCTGTTTCAGAAAGTCTTCAGGATCTTTAATAAGGCAGCTGTTGAAGTATGCATAGGCCAGCAACTTGATATGGACTATGAAAAGGCTGCAATTGTATCGCATGAGGAGTACCTCAGAATGATCGAGCTTAAAACGGCTTCACTGATTGCTGCTTCGGTAAGGATAGGTGCCATTTTCGGCGGGGCGGAAGAAAAAGATGCCGACCTTCTCCATGAATTCGGAAGAAACCTGGGACTTGCATTTCAGATTCAGGATGACCTTCTTGATACATATGGTGATGTGAAAGTCTTCGGCAAAATTTCAGGGGGCGATATTGTCGCAAGTAAAAAGACTTTTCTTTATGTCAAGGCAATGGAAATTGCAAATTCAGAACAAAAGAAAAAACTTCAGGAAGAATATCTCGCAGACACTTCCGACCCGGATTCCAAGATCAGGACAGTAACAGATATTTATGATCAGGTTAATGTCAGATCAATTACAACAACTCTTGCAAATGACTACTTCAGTACGGCCCTGGGCTTTCTTGAGAAGGTGGGAGTGCCTGCTGAAAGGAAAGAGGAGTTGATAAGGGTGACAGGGTCGCTTGTAGGGCGGGACAAATAATGAAGCAGAGTAAAAAACAGAAACAGTTCACAAAAGAATACAATTATTATTAAATTTGAACCTCTTTATTAAAAATCGGATTTATGGCAAAGAATACCGGAAAGATCAGCCAGATTATAGGACCAGTGGTTGATGTATCGTTTGAAAGGCAGGGTTTTGAAATGCCTGATATTTATGATGCACTTGAAATTAAAAGGGATGACGGATCAACCCTGGTTGTTGAATGTCAGCAACACATAGGTGAAAATACTGTCAGGGCTATAGCCATGGACTCTACTGACGGATTGCGCCGGGGAATGGAAGTTATTGCAACCGGAGCGCCTATTACAATGCCTATCGGTGATCAGATTAAGGGACGCCTTATGAACGTTACAGGCGAAGCTATCGACGGAATAGGTAAACTTGATAAAAAAGGAGGATATCCGATTCACCGTAAACCACCGAAATATGAAGACCTTTCCACAGAAAAGGAGGTGCTTTATACAGGTATTAAAGTCATTGATCTTATCGAGCCATACTCAAAAGGAGGAAAGATAGGGCTTTTCGGCGGTGCAGGCGTTGGAAAAACAGTTGTGATCCTCGAGCTTATCAATAATATTGCAAAAGCCTATTCGGGCCTCTCTGTTTTTGCCGGAGTCGGAGAAAGAACAAGAGAGGGAAATGATCTGCTCCGGGAAATGCTTGAGGCCGGTGTAATAAATTATGGCAAAGAATTTCTTGAGAATATGGAATCAGGCGGTTGGGATCTTTCAAAGGTCGATATGGCCGCTCTGAGGGAATCAAAACTTGCCCTCGTTTTCGGCCAGATGAATGAACCGCCGGGAGCAAGAGCCAGGGTAGCTCTGTCAGGTCTTTCAGTTGCTGAACATTTCAGGGATGGCGACGGAAAGAGTGGAGGAAGGGATATCCTGTTCTTTATGGATAATGTTTTCCGTTTTACCCAGGCAGGTTCTGAAGTGTCAGCCCTTCTGGGAAGAATGCCTTCAGCAGTTGGATATCAACCGACACTGGCAACCGAAATGGGGATCATGCAGGAGCGCATTACTTCAACCCGCCATGGTTCAATTACTTCTGTTCAGGCAGTTTATGTCCCGGCAGATGACCTTACCGACCCTGCCCCGGCAACTACCTTTGCCCACCTTGACGCAACAACAGTGTTAAGCCGTAAAATCTCTGAACTTGGTATTTATCCGGCTGTCGACCCGCTTGATTCAACTTCAAGGATACTTTCTGCAAATATCGTAGGGGAAGCCCATTATAATTGTGCACAGAGAGTAAAGGAACTACTGCAGAGATATAATGAGCTTCAGGACATAATTGCAATTCTTGGTATGGATGAACTTTCGGAAGAAGATAAGCTTGTCGTTCACAGGGCAAGAAGGGTGCAGAGATTTCTTTCGCAGCCATTCCATGTTGCAGAACAGTTCACCGGCATAAAAGGCGCTCTCGTTTCAATCGAGGATACGATCAAGGGATTTAATATGATACTCGAAGGAAAAGTTGACCAGTATCCTGAATCGGCATTTATGCTCGTAGGAACTATTGAAGATGCTATTGAAAAAGGGAATAAGATACTGGCCCAGTCAA
>CAYPKL010000458.1:0-4588 GCA_964411285.1 uncultured Rikenellaceae bacterium | reverse complement strand
GAAAATGATAATAAACAGAAGGGTAGTCAAATATTGGGTCCGGTAAAGATAAACCCATCCATGGAAGCCCTGGCCAATATGTGGGCGAAACAAAATAACGAAGGTGTTCGGAAACTGACCAAAAGTACAATTTCTGAAATACTGGGATCGGGCAATCGTGCTTTTAACCTTCGTGTTGCCGATCCTTATCTTGCATACCAAAGACAGGGACTGGGATTTACCTGGAGTTTTTTTACCCCTAAGGACAAACAGGATATTCACCTTCATGGACAACCGGCGGTTGAAATATACGGTATTCTTGAAGGACAGTTTGTTATATGGCATAAGCCAATGTATGAGCGCGGTGCCCTGGTCTGGAAAAAGGAAGTGCTTAGTCCCGGCGACTGGATTGAAGTTGAGGCCCTGAACTGTCACTTTGGTTATTGGACGACAAAGGATGGATACGGAACTGTAATAAAAGCTGCCGGTGAAGGAGAACTGGCCGGTGTAGGCCGGATCGGAGTTTCGGGGAAAACCGTTTGTAAAGAATGCCCTGTCGAAAAACAATGCCAGAAGCACCCGGAAATGCTCCCTGTCCTTAAGGAATTCCAGAAAATATTTGAAGAAAGGGATTGGAACTTAATCAGGCAGAGTGTGAAGGAATAAGTCACCGGATTTCGATTTGTTTAATAAACAATTGATAATGACCACTGGTCATTTGCAAAGTCAAAATTTGAGTTGATTTTCATCAACTCAATAGCTGACAGTTGTTGTAAATAATACATTTAAAAGTATTTACGTTTTTGGCACAGATTTGGACTTATATATTTAACTAATGTATAACTCAATCCATGCCATGAAAAAAGTTCTTTGTGAAATCGTCATCGTGCTCGATGAATCAGGCTCAATGAGCTCCTGTAAAACCGGCAGCATAAAAGTGGTCAACCTAATCCTCAATAACCAGTAGAAAATATAAGGAGAAGGAAATGCTACACTCTGAACGACATACGCTAAACCATTAACGCCTGAATTATTCTCTTTGCCATCTAACTTTAGAACAACTTTAATCTATCGGTATGAACAACATAACAATCTTCCTGTCAACACAATGCCAGCCTCCAGTAGAAGATGGATTTGAGAAAATGCTCAACCTCAGCCAACAGGTTTTGAAACACGGTCTGAGTGAACTGGATGCAAAGCTTGAATGCGATACCTGGTGCTTTGTTCCTATGATGTACTCCATGTGCGATCCTTACCCCGAAATGACAGCAAGCATTGAAGTCGACGATTATTATTACTATGATGATCTGCCTGAAGACGTTATCAGGACTTTTAAGAAGCATTGGAATGAGATGATGAATAAGTTTTGCAGTAAATCAAATATCCGGAAATGAAATAAATATTAAGATTATGGCACCTTCAAAAAGCTGCGAAAAATGCGGTTCCCCCTTAGTCTGCTGGAGCCACGAGGAAGAGATCTTCATCTGCGATGTATGCAAGCATCACTTCAATATAAAGAAACTTTCAGACAATTATAAATCCGAACTAGACCTGATCGACTTCCGGCTTACAGAGATCCCCGAATTCCTGTATAAAAGGGACTATATCAGAACACTTGATCTTTCTGCTGAACCAATGGATCCGTTTCACGCTCCTTTTGTAAACAGGATCCGTTTTATTTCCAATGAGATCGGGCAGATGACAAGCCTTGAAGAATTGGATCTTACTTATAACAATATAAAGGAGATACCTCCGGAAATAGGGAATTGCCATCGTCTGAAGTCCCTGTACCTTGGAAGGAACTTTATTAAAAAGATACCAAAGGAGATAGGAAACCTTAAGTACCTTGAGGCCCTGGCTCTTCGTTATAATGAAATTGAGGTTTTACCACCCGAGATCGGAAGCCTGATCAATCTTACCTGGCTGTCAATATCAGGGAACAGATTGAAAGCGTTTCCAAAGGAACTTGGAGACCTTAGAAAGCTGGAAAGCCTCATTGCAGATAAAAACAAGATTGTAAAACTACCTGATGAAATCTGCGGACTTGAAAAGTTGGAGAAATTATATCTTCGCTCCAACCGGATTAAATCCCTTCCGGAAGGAATCGGTTCATTAACCGGTTTGAGGATCCTTAATCTTGAAAACAACAAACTTAAAACCCTGCCTGCCTCAATTGGTAACCTGAACAATATTGAAGAGTTCAGAATTTCAGGAAATGAGAATCTGGTATCACCTCCGTATGAGGTGGCGTTAAAAGGAATGAAGGCTATAAAAAACTGGTTCAGCAAAATAACTCTCTGATTGTCTGAATTGTAAATAATTAACAATGAAGTTGATTATTTTCCTGAGAAAATACTCCAGTCCACCTCCTGCAATCCGAAATTAATTGATTATTCAAACATGACTTGAATATGTTTAAAATTTTCAGATATTTATACATAATTTTATATGACAGGAATCATTTATCTTTTCATGCTATGAGTATCAACAACCGCCGTGAATTTATTAGAAAGAGCCTGCTTGGCATACCGGCAGTCGCCATGCTGCCCGGTGCCATAAAAGAAAATGTTTGCATGTCTTCTTCAAGTACTCCCGGGTTGCCAATCAGGATACTGGGAAAAACAGGTATCAAAGCTCCTGTGATTAGCTTTGGCACATCGGGCGCTCTCGATACCGGCTTTATCAGAGCTGCTTATGAGGGAGGAATAAAACTATTCTTTTCTGCCACCTACTACGGTGAGGGGAATAATGAGAAACTGGTGGGAGAAGGCCTTAAAGGACTTCCCCGCGACTCATTTGTTGTAGGGACTGCCGGTCCTCCGGATGGTTTTGACGGAAATACAGGGACTTTCAGCCAGCCATTTAACCCTGACGCATATATTAAGAAAGCAGAAGGAAGCCTGAAACGCTTTGGCCTTGATTATGTTGATTTCTTACTCTTCCCCTATGCCGGGAAAAAGGAGATCGTCCTGCATGAAGGAGTGCTGAAAGCTATGGAAACACTTAAGAAACAAGGCAAAACAAGATTTGTCGGTATTGCTTCGCACAGTGATACGGAAGAAGCTCTTAGAGCTGCGGCCGATTCCGGTGTTTATGATGTGGCAATGATCGCCTATAATTTTAAGATAAAAAGTCTGGAATCGCTGAATTCATCGATTGAATATGCAGTTAAAGCGGGGATGGGTATTGTTGCTATGAAGACAACATCCGGTGTCCTTCGCGAAAAATCAGGACCGCCACTGAATACTGATGCAATTCTTAAATGGGCTTTACAGAATGAGAATATTACTTCCGTCGTATCAGGAATGACATCTTTTGAGCAATTACGGAAAAACCTTGCAATAGTCAGTGATCTGAAATTGACTGATCAGGAGAGAAAGGATCTTGGCATAGCAAGGCTCGAACCGGGGCTCTATTGCCAGCAGTGCAGGAACTGTCTTCCGCAATGCCCTCACGGTCTTGATATTCCGGCATATATGCGCAGTTATATGTATGCTTATGGTTATAAGAATCTGGCCCAGGCAAGAGCTACTCTTGATAAAATAAGTTTTTCAGGTCATACATGCGAAACCTGTCAATCCTGCAAAGTAGACTGTACTTCGAGGTTTGACGTTAAGGATAAGATACTTGATATTTCCAGGCTCAGAGATGTACCAAAAGATCTTATTATGGTTTAAATACCGGCGTATCAACCAGACAGCTGTTTTACTTTGACATACCTCACCCCCTCTAATCCCCCGCTCCCGGGAGAGCGGGGGAGGATAAGCCCCTCTCTCTTGGGAGAGGGGTTTGGGGAGAGGCCAGTTAATATCGGAAGAATTAAAAACAGATTTTAACAAAGCAGCTGCTTTACCTTTGCGGAAATTTCCCTGCCATCGGCTTTACCGGCCAGCTCTTTTACAGCGGCGCCCATTACTTTTCCCATATCGGCCGGTGATTTTGCCTCAAGCCTTGTTATGATTGATTTAATTACTTCTGTCAGTTCATCATCGCTGATTTTAGCCGGAAGGTATTTCTCGAGAATGACCGCCTCATTGGTCTCTTTTTCGAACAGATCCAGCCTGTTATTCTCCTTATAAATGGCTGCTGATTCTCTCCTCTGCTTAACGAGCTTCTGGATTATTTTCAATTCATCTTCACTGGTCAGAACAGTATCCGGACCCTTCTCCGACTTTGCAAGGATAAATGCAGTCTTTGCAGCCCTTATTGCCTCGAGGGCAACTTTATCCTTTCCTTTCATAGCGTTTATAAGATCGCTGGCAATCTTTTCAGCAAGTGTCATAAGCTTTAATATTTATTGATTTACGATTTTTTAAAATTCTCATAAAATTAAAGGAAACAAGATAAATGACAAAAGTAAAAGGATAAAAGTTAATGAAATGAATGAAGTTATCTTAATAGTCCTTTGTGCCCCCTTTGTGACGTACTTTGTGTCCTCGTGGTTAAACATAAATCCCTGAACCACAGATCACAAAGGTAAGACCTAAGTACACCAAGGAAGAATATTATTATTAAAATACCTTTGGGACAGCCTCTAGGGGGATGTTAATGGCTCAACGGCGTAAAGACGTAAAGCGTAAAAGCAGTCAGGTGATAAAAACAAATAAGA
>CAYPKL010000457.1:0-4260 GCA_964411285.1 uncultured Rikenellaceae bacterium | reverse complement strand
TTTATATAATACAGGTAATCGGAATAATATGAGGATGAGGAATTGATTATTACAAGAGCCTTGTTGGTTGCGGTTGTCTGCGCAGTAACTACAGTGATGGTAATACTCGTCCCTGTATTCTGGGCATAGCATCCATTGGCATCTCTTACTGATGTCAGGGTATAAGTGTAAGTACCTGTTGTTAATACTCCGGTTGAAATATTACTGCCGCCTGAATAATTGGATATTGGAGTCTGCGGTGTCCCATTGATAGAATAATTGATTGTATAAGGAGAGTTGCCCCCTGAAATCAATATATTTATATTGGTTGAAGTGTTAGTGATGATAGTTTTACTGTCATGTAATTGTGCGTTGGCGACCTGTTCAAGAACTGTTATGAGTACTGTATTAGAATTGCTGCTGCAATCCCCGCTTTCCACTACCCGTCTGAACCAGTTGGTTGAGGTTAGTGCTGCAGGAGAATAAGAGGCTTGAGTCGCCCCCGGAATATTTGTCCAGGCTGAATTATCAGAAGATCTCTGCCAGTGGTAAGAGTAGTTACCTGATCCACCTGAGGGAGCAGTCAGCTGAGATAAGGCATCAGGGGTTGTATTGTAGCAAATTGTTTGTGCTAAGCCAATTGTACCGGCAGTGAGGGTTGGGTTGATAGTAATAATAACAGTATTGCTGATTAATGTTCCGCATCCTCCGCTTGTCACACTACGCCGGTACCATGCATTTGTTGTAAGAGCTGGCGGAGAATATGAAGAACCTGTAGCTCCGGAAATATTGTTCCATGTCGAATTGTTGGATGAAGTCTGCCACTGGTAAGTGTATGATCCGTTTCCTCCTTCAGGAGACGTTAGTTGCGTAAGTGAAGACGGAGTATCATTATAGCAGATTGATTGATCAGAACCTACAGTACCTGCAGAAAGATCGGGGTAAACTGTTATTCTTATTGCTGCACTGCTTACTGTTCCGCATCCCCCGCTTGTGGCATTTCGTCTGTACCATGAAGTCGATGCAAGGGCTGAAGGTGAAAAAGAAGAACCTGTGGCCCCGGAAATATTTGTCCAGTTCGAGTTATTGGGAGAACTTTGCCACTGGTATGTGTAGGCTCCTGTTCCACCGGATGGAGCAGATAATTGTGTTAAAGTTGCAGGAGTCGCGTTGTAGCAGATTGATTGAGCTGAGCCTATAGTTCCTGCATTAAAAACCTGATAAACGGTAATGAGCACTGAGGAGCTGCTGTGAAAACACGTTCCGCTCGTTACATTACGTTTGAACCAGGTATTTGAAGTAAGTGCAGAGGGAGAATAAGATGAAAGAGTGGCACCTGAAATATTAGTCCAGGCGGAATTATCCGGAGAACTCTGCCATTGGTACGCGTAAGTACCCGATCCGCCTGAAGGAGCAGTTATCTGGGTCAGGACTGCAGGGGTTGAATTGTAGCAGATTGTCTGTACTGCACCGATTGTCCCGGCATAAAGAGCAGGATTAACAGTAATAAGGATAGTGTTACTGCTTAAAGTTCCGCATTCTCCGCTTGTCACTTTTCGCCGGTACCATGTATTTGCTGTCAGTGCAGGGGGAGAATATGAAGCGCTGGCGGCTCCTGAAATATCTGTCCAGGTTGAGTTATTCGGTGAACTCTGCCATTGGTAGACATAAATGCCTGTTCCTCCGGAAGGTGGGGTTATCTGGTTAAGTGAAGACGGGGTGTCATTATGGCAGATTGACTGGGCTAAACCAATTGTGCCGGCAGCAAGATCTGAATATACCGTTATTCTTATTGAAATGCTGCTGACTGTTGCGCAATTCCCGCTTGTCACATTGCGCCTGAACCATGTGCCTGAAGAAAGAGCTGAAGGAGAATAAGAAGAAAGTGTTGCGGCGGAAATATTTGTCCAGGTCGAGTTATTGGGAGAACTTTGCCACTGGTAAGAATAGCTGCCTGTTCCTCCCGATGCAGCTGTCAGCTGGGTTAAAGAGGCAGGTGCAGTATTATAGCAGATTGTCTGTGATGTGCCGGCAGATCCGGCATTAAGCAGGGGGTAAACGGTAATCAGGACAGGATTTGAGGTAGTATTACAGGATCCGCTTGTGACAATTCGCCTGTACCAGGTATTGGTTACAGATGCAGAAGGGGAATATGAAGAGGCTGTGGCTCCGGATATATTTGTCCATATTGAATTATCAGACGATCTCTGCCATTGAAGAGCATAAGTGCCTGATCCCCCGGAAGGAGCAGTAACCTGGGTCAAAGCAGCCGGAATAGAATTGTAACAAATAGTTTGTTCAGTACCTATTGTCCCGGCAGTAAGGGTTGGGTTGACAGTGATAAGAACAGCGTTGCTGCTAAGAACTCCGCAATCCGAGCTTATAACATTTCGTCTGAACCATGTGTTTGCAGTAAGCGCAGGTGGAGAATATGAAGAACTGGTAGCTCCCGAAATATTATTCCATGTTGAATTGTTCGATGAGCTCTGCCACATGTAATTGTAAATTCCGGATCCGCCTGCGGGAGCTGCAATCTGATTTAAAGTGACCGGGGTATTATTGGCACAGATACTCTGTGCTGAGCCAACAGAACCCGAAGTAAAGGCAGGTAATACGGAAATCAATACAGGATTGCTGCTTATACTGCCAAAAGTACCACTTGTCACATTGCGCCGGTACCACGTACTCTTTATCAGAGCAGGGGGTGAATAGATTGAATTTTTTGCACCGGGAATATTAACCCAGATAACATTGTCATAAGAACTTTGCCATTGAAAAAGGTAAATGCCACTACCTCCTGTTGCGGGTATTAGCTGATTAATAATGGAAGGTGCGGAATTATAACAAATTGCCTGATTATTACCGATAGTCCCGGCATCATACTTTACATTTAAAACTACATGCAACTTTATTCTTCCGGAAGAATTGATGAACCAGCTCACAGGCTTTGAGGATTTCAGACTTTCATCGAAAAGGACCTGACCATTTCCTGAATTATCCTCTTGTACAGCCGTGGTTTTTACTTTTTCTGAAGACAGGTTGTCCCCGGAGTTATTTTCAAATGAAATAATATATGTTTTACCTTTAAAGACGGCGATCGGATAAGGGAATTCATATTCCAGCCATCCCTGAGGACCGGAGGAAATATTCCATTGGAATGGCCCGGCACTCAAAACAAATGTTTTTCCGGTTGCTTCCCAGATTTTAATATTTAAATTGACATTTTCATCAGGATGTCTAAATAGCCTGACATTGAGAAGAAATCCATTATCACTTGTTTCAAAAAATGTTCCTGATGTTTCGTTACTGTAATCGTAATTAATTTTAACCTCAGTAACCTCATTTCCGGAACTTGTTTCCTGTGAGAATATCATTCCGACCAGCGAAAGAAAGACAAGGATTTGAACAAGCCTTTTCATACTATTTCAGCTCCAAAGAAATTATCATGATTAAAACTACGAAATAATATAAACAGTGTATTATTCTAAAAGTTTAAAATACATGTAAAGCCTGATCTTTTTGACCAGTGCATTAATCCTTTATGCAAACGGAAAAGCAAATACAAGTCTCAGTTTCGGGGGAACAGGCCTGAATCTAAAAATGCGTTTATTACTCTCCTTACAGAAAGGGAAAATAATTCAGAAGTAACTTAAAGCTGGTAATAATTCCTGATTGGAGACATTCTCAGATACTCAGTAGTTTTTCTTTTTCTCTCAAAGTTTCTGAATAATGCTTCGACGCGCTCATTTGTTTCTCCCATTGCCACAGCTACTTCTTTTGTTGAATAACCGTTTTCGAATCCAAACCAGTATATATCCATTATATTAAATGGAAGCTGGTAGAAAAACTCTTCCTGTGTCTGAGAAGCGGAATATGTGTCAGTGGTCGGGGTTCTCTGAATAATACTACCAGGCACTCCCAGGTACTCTGCCAGCTGATACACCTGTGTTTTATACAGATTACCTATCGGCATGACATCAGCGCCACCATCCCCGTATTTTACAAAAAATCCCTGTTCCTGCTCATGTTTATTTGGAGTACCAATAACAGCAGAATGTATTGCTTCAGCATGATAGTAAAGAATTGACATTCTTGACCGCTGTTTGAAGTTAGAAGCAGCAACAATCTGAAGGTAATCTTTTGCATTAAGGATTTTATCCTTTTGCGCACCATCCGGAGCAATTATAGTAAGAGAAAAAATCGGAGGAAGATTATTGTAAAGTCCGCTCTGCCGTATACCTATTTTCATTTTATAGGTTTTGGGATCGTATTCAGGAAAGA
>CAYPKL010000456.1:0-4668 GCA_964411285.1 uncultured Rikenellaceae bacterium | reverse complement strand
TGCATGACCGCACTACTGCACAACATTTCTTGTCAGGTTTTCAGTCATTACAAAATATTTTTTTTGGTAACCGGATACTGCGAGGCCCAAAAAATATCTTTCCGGGAATGATAATTTATTGGAAAAGCCGATGCCCAGGTTGTCCTGCTTTTGCAGTCACGGACCTGTTCAATATTTTTTGGTTTTGTAATTTAAAAGCAGTACTTTAATCATAAAGTTATATATTTTTGCTTTGCGGTATTAACTCATATCAATTGACTCATAACTATTTAATAATTAATATTTTTAACAAAAGCCTGACGGGTGACATACTTAACTTTAACAACCTGTTTAGCAGTTAGCAACTTATTGGACGAAGCAGTGATTCATGACATCACGGTTTCTTTAACAAAATATAAACATTTAAAGGAGATATCTGATGAATTTCAATCTTGATGTATTAAAAATTGATCCGGTTCAGGAATTAGATAAGCTTACAGAGTTTATTGTGGGTCAAGTGAATGCACGTCGTAAAAGAGGTGTGATTGTTGGATTGAGCGGAGGAATCGATTCTGCCTGCATAGCAGCTGTTGCAGTTCATGCTCTGGGAAAGGAAAAAGTAACAGGACTGGTCCTTCCTGAATCAGAATCTAATCCAATTAGCAGTGAATATGCAATAAAACATGCTAAGGCATTGGGAATAGAACATCGCCAAATCGATATTACTTCCACAGTAGATAGTGTTGTTAAGTATGCCTGGCGGGATGAATATCTTCAAAATTTGATTCCTGAATATAAGCCTGGATATAAATATAATATAACTCTTCCTACAGATCTTCTGGAGCGGGCCAGCTACAGCTTTTACCGTCTTCAGGTTCAAATGCCGGATGGCGAATTAAAATGCAAACGTTTGAATCTGGATGAATTACTTGCCATAACATCATTTGCAAATATTAAAATCAGGGCCCGGATGTTGCATCTTTATGCAGAAGCAGAAAGACGTAGTCTCCTTGTTGTCGGAACTACAAACCGTACTGAATTTTTACTGGGGGATTTTTGTAAATATGGTGATGGCGGCACTGATATTGAACCAATTACCCATCTGTACAAAAATCAAATATACCAGCTTTCCAATTACCTCAAAGTAATTCCGGAAATTGTTGATCGTCAACCCAGTCCGGATACATTTAGTCTTCCTGTAAGCGACCAGGAGTTTTTTTTCAGGATTTCATTTGATAAGCTGGATCATCTCCTTTATGCATGGGAGCATGAGGTTCCAAAAAATGAGGTAGCAAAAGTATTGGCTCTTTCCGAGGATGCAGTTGAAAGATCATATAATGATTTTACTTCAAAAAATCGTGCTACTGCTCATTTACGGGAAGTTCCGGTTACTTTTAAATAATATTATTGTTCCTAATCTTCCCTTTTCCGCTCCGTACTCTGCCAGATAAAGTCCATCCTGATGAACTTAAATCCGGCTTCTGCTATCATGTCAAGGTCTTTCTCATGGCCTTTTGTAAAATGAATATTAACTCCACCATTGATCTTATTAGCAGGTCCGAATTTGTCATGACTTTCCAGTTAACCGAATGAAATAACTGTTGAAATACAAAACGAAACAACTGTTAACAGGTTTATCTTTTTCATATAGTTTATATTTATAGAATTTACAAAACAGTCAGGATCAGGATCCCTGATTTTTCGTAATTTACAACTGAAATAGTAATAATAAATGAAAAGAAGAGAAATTCTTAAGAACCTCTCCGTGGTTCCACTTGCCGGTGTGATCGGCAATAACATAACCGGACCTGAAAAAAATAAAGCAAAGAAAGAATGGACTCCGTTAAAAGAGGCTGTTCCCGGCGTTTATCCTACTACCAGTCCCCTGTCATTATGCATTCGTTCGGGTCATCTTGTTTTTTTAAGCGGTATAGGTGGCTGGTATGCCAACAGGCGTGCCGAACCAGGGGACATAAAAGTGCAGATTGAGAGCGCTCTTACAGACATGAAGAATCAGCTGGAAAAAGCCGGCACTTCAATGTCCAATGTTTTAAAAGTACACATGACACTTGCAGATCCGAATAAGAATCTGGCACCTCTCAATGAAGTCTATGGCAAATTTTTTCCCGACCCGAAACCTGCACGCTCCTTCAGCGGAGCAGGAATTGACCAGATGGGACGTGACGGCGTTCTGGTCCAGATTGACTGTATTGCATACATAGACTGAAAAATATTTTTACTAAAATCTCTCCCGATGCAAAAAATATTAATTTCAATCTTAGTCACGACCTGGTTGTTGGCAGTAAGTTACCTGCCGGCATTTCCTCAGGCACCTGCCCTGCGTGAACAGCTGTCGCTTAACGGCATATGGAGCTTTACAACTGAAACCGGAGAAAAATCAACTATCCCGGTCCCTGAGTACTGGGACGCTGCCCCTGGTTTTACTAAAAAAGTAAGCCGCGAATATACGAATGACAGGGGGGAGAAAACTGTGCGTGAAGTATTACTGCCTTCCACTTCAATTGGCATTTATGAAAGAGAGGTTAAGATTCCAGAAGCCTGGAAAAATAAGATAATCAAACTCGAGTTTGAAGGTGTTAACCATATTGCCGAGGTATATCTTAACGATAAGCTCCTTCAAACCCATATCGGGGGATGGATCCCGTTCACAATTGATATAACTGATGTCATAAAACCGGGGAGCACAGGCAGATTAAAGGTATTGGTAAAAGGAGGCAGTCATTCCCCGATCGTTGACAGTAACGGTTATCCTCAATGGCCCGTAGGCTGGTATGGGCAGGAAAGCCGCTGGGGAATAATTTTCGATACATGGATCAGGGCATACGGGAAGGTTTATATAGATGATAGTTTCATAATTACATCATGGAGGGGGAAAAATATAACAGTCAGTTACGAACTTGTAAACCGGTCAGGTACAAAACAGGAGATACTGCTTCAGGGTGAGATCAGTGAAACCGAAAAATCAAAACCCTTGCTTAATCTGAACAGCGGGAAGATCGTGCTCCGGGCAGGTGAGAAAAAAACCATACAGCTTAAGTCTGAATGGATTAATCCGAAACTCTGGGATCCGGAAAACCCTGACCTCTATTTTCTTACAAACAAAATAATAACGGTTAATAAAGGTGATTCAGAAATGATTGATAAAGAACTCCGAAGATTTGGATTTCGTGAAATATGGATCGATGGCACCAAACTGATCCTGAACGGTAACCGGCTCAACCTGAGAGGCACAAGTATCAACACCCATGGACAGGGCTATAACAGGGGCAGGTATAAATATATCACTGAAGAGACCTTTAACCAGACAGTTGACAGACTTCAGTTTTATAATATAAATTGTGTCCGGTTCCATCAGCAGCCGCCGTCAAAAAGAATAATCGAAATCGCTGACGAGCGAGGTCTGTTGGTAGTTGAGGAATCACCTTTGTATGCCCGTGACTATATACTCAAATCCAATAACGAGGTTTATTTCAGAAATGCTCTCACATGGCTGAAGCCATGGGTAAGAGACCGCCGCAATAATCCATCAGTAATAATGTGGAGCTCCGAGAACGAAATTGGCCGTGACTGGCTCAAATGGTTTTCTGATAAACAGCTCAAAACATTAGCTGACAGCATTCGGGCAGTTGACCCTACAAGACCCGTAATTGCTGAAGGTGACTTTGACATAGGCGATGATTTTTACAGCGACCATTATCCTGAAGGAGTCGGGAAAACAGTAACGGGCAGTATTTACAGCTGGGATACTCTCATTTCTAAAACAAAACCATCAAGCTTCGGGGAGTTCCTGTTTGGCAATACAGATGGCAAAGAATGGTGGCATGGAACATGGTGCCGGGGACTCAGGTATATCAATGCTGCACAAATAATGCCATACACACTCGACTGGGCCTGGACAGCAGACAGTGTCGCAGATGTGCATCTGAATCTTAAGAATAGCTTTGCACCTGTGGCTCTGTTCGATAAGGATTATGATGATCTGGGAATTGATGCCTTAAGGAAAAAGTTTTATCCTGACCTGAAGGCAGGAGCAGTTGAAGTACGCAATCTCGTCCTCTATAATGATTGTTTCTCGCGAGAGAGAGTTCAGATAGAAGTGCGTCTCGAGAGCCAGGGAAAGCTTCTGGCTAACGATATAAAGGATATTGACCTGCCACCTGGGGAACATCTTGATATCAGATGTGAATTCAGGGTGCCGGCCAATGAAAATAATCTGATTGATCTTGTATTGATTACGAGGAAAAATGGCAAAATTGCATTTCAGGAAAGCAAAAGATTCAAATTAATAAATTCTTCCGGAAAGGGCGTTTCTGAAAAGTTATTTTTAAATATTATGTGATATTTAATCATTAATAAAGGTTAATCTGACCGGACAAAGGTGGTCGATTCCAGTCTGAGATGTAATATATCCGTAATTTAGGTATCTAAGTGTGGTATTCAGATTGCTCACATGTAATCTCCATCCAATCCAAAAATTTTGTAGTTTTGTCAGATGAAACAGGAGGACAGCAATATAGCCAAAAGGATCAGGACTAGTATCGAAACTATTGATCCTAAAGCACAGGTCATCATATTTGGATCCCGGGCAAGAGGTGATGCTAAAAAAAAATCTGATTGGGATAAAAATATGATGACCTGTGCTTTAGGAAAAATAGTTTCGATACTAGT
>CAYPKL010000455.1:0-7566 GCA_964411285.1 uncultured Rikenellaceae bacterium | reverse complement strand
CCGCTTGCTGATAATCTTAAAAGTGTCTCTTTGTCGGCAAACTGGATGTGGCCATGCAGAAATGCCGGTGAAGATGCCAGATTATATACTGCTGTGCAGGCTGCAAGCAGATTTGCAATCGGACTGGGTATAAATATTCCGACAGGAAAAGACAGCCTGTCGATGACGCAGAAATACAGGGACCAGGCAGTGATCTCACCGGGAACTGTAATTATTTCAGCAGCAGGAGAAGTATCTGATATCAGAGGTATAGTTGAACCTGTACTTGTAAATGATCCATACACCAGGCTGCTCTATATTGACATGAGCAGGGATAAATTTAAAACAGGCGGAAGCAGCTTTGCCCAGATTCTTAATAAAATCGGCGATGAAGCTCCGACTGTCACAGATGCCGCATATTTTGCTGAAGTATTCAATACTATCCAGGAACTTATTAAAAAAGGGAGTATCCTTTCAGGTCATGATATCTCTGCAGGCGGAATGATTACAACTCTTCTGGAGATGTGTTTTTCAAACACTTCAGGAGGGATGGCAGTAAACCTTTCAGCTCTCGGTGAACCTGACAGTGTTAAGATCCTGTTAAGCCAGAATCCGGGAATAATAATCCAGGTTGCCGATGAAGATGAAATTGCCGAAATCCTTACAGAGCATGGAATTTCCTACTTCTCAATCGGTCATCCGGTTACCGGCAGAAATATTACCGTAACTAATAATAATGAAGTGCTGGCATTCGAAATTGATCCCCTCAGGAATAAGTGGTTTCAGACGTCATACCTTCTCGACAGAAGGCAGAGCGGACCTAAGCCGGCGCTTGAGCGGTTTATTAATTACCGGACCCACAACCTGAGTTTCAACCTGGGTGATTTCAAAGGCACATTCAAATCGCTTGGCATAACTCCCGACCGACAAAGGCGGTCGGGAACGAGAGCTGCGATAATCAGGGAAAAAGGGGTCAATGGCGACAGGGAAATGGCTTATGCACTCTGGCTGGCTGGTTTTGACGTCAGAGATGTGCATATGACTGATCTTATCAGTGGCCGCGAGACGCTTAAAGATATCGGGATGATCGTTTTTGTAGGAGGATTCTCAAATTCCGATGTTCTTGGTTCGGCAAAAGGATGGGCAGGTGTATTCAGATACAATGAAACAGCCGGAAAAGCCCTGTCGGATTTCTACAGCAGGACTGATACTCTTTCACTTGGTGTCTGCAACGGATGCCAGCTGATGGCTGAGCTTGGTCTTGTTTATCCGGATCATAAAATAATGCCAAAACTGCTTCACAATAAATCTCATAAATTTGAATCGGGTTTTATCGGAGTGACAATTCCTGAAAATAATTCAGTTATGTTCGGCAATATGCAGGGGATGGAGCTGGGAATCTGGGTAGCCCACGGAGAGGGACAGTTCAGTCTGCCATATCCTGAAAACAGGTATCATGTTGCACTTAAATACAGCAAGGGCACATATCCGGCAAATCCTAATGGTTCCGACTACAATGTGGCAGGATTATGTTCTGATAACGGAAGGCATCTGATAATAATGCCCCATCTGGAACGGGCATATTTCCCATGGCAATGCGGATATTACCCGCCTGAAAGAAAGAAGGATGAGGTAACGCCCTGGATCAAAGCTTTCGTAAATGCAAAGATCTGGGTTGAAAAGAAATTTAACGTGTTATAGGAGTCAGAAGAACAGACATTAGCCTGGTATCATCAGCCTGACTATGAATCTGATTCATTGCTTCACGAGGAAGTATTTTTTCACTTATGACCTGTATATTATAAACTCCGGCTTCCTGAATATAGAATGATCCCATATAGGAATCGGCCCTGTAATAAGGCCAGCTAACCTCATTTGAATCCCTGATAATCTTATCACATGCAGGGTCGGCTTCCAGAAAGCTGTCAATAAGAGCTATTTTAACAGAATTTACATAACTAAGATCTGTCGTATCTTTTGTAGCGCTGGAAAGCCATACTTTGAAACGTCCCGGCTTGGAAATAGCAACTTTCCACTCGGCAGTATTGCTTGCAGGATTGACCTCATCATTGTAACAGGCAGCTTTTTCAAGATTGAGAGCTAAGGAACCGTCTTCCTGCTGAAGAATAGTATTCCCGTCATTCAGGGTTTCCTTTAAGCCTGATCTGTCACCGCAAGCCCACATAAACATTAATCCGGCAACAATAAAAGCAATTGTTTTGCTTTTCATTTAATATCCTCCTATTATAAAAAGTTTAACTAATACCTATGAAATTCCGTGTCCGGAAAAATCGCTGAAAATTACCGAAAAAAATATTCACTTTAACAATTAAAAAACCAATTTTGACAAAACACTCTTTTTTTTTATCAACGAATTAAGAGGATTTTTGTTCAAAACGTTCAGGATATCTTAACAGATTCTCTAGCCGGACTGAATCGCTGTTCTGCTTTTTTTTTATCAGGAGGGATGACCAAAGCCATACTTGCCAGTTCGGCAATATCAACAACTTTTGCAGCGGTTGTATTTGACAACGTTTTCTTACACAGAGGACAGGCCGTAACCAGGAAGTCGGGATTTCCTTTGGTAAGTACGTCAGTAACATTTGAAGCTATTTTATTCTTGTTAGTATGGCTCAGTTTAATATTACCCAGGCTTCCTCCGCAGCATAAAGAATTTTCATCATCAAAATTTGTTTTTTCCAGTACTGCCACATGCCTGAGTACATCTTTGGGCTCATCATAGACTCCTGAATTTCTTCCAAGCTCGCATGGGGTATGAAATGTCACCCTCTTATGCAGAAAATTCATCTTTACAGATCCTTCATCAATAAGATTCTTAATGAACTGGGTATGATGCAGAACTTCAACATCCAGGTAATAGCTTTCCCTGAAGACCTTATAACAGATAGGACATGAAGTGACAAGGGTATGTGCTCCTGATTTCCAGATTATCTGAGAGTTATAATTGATAAGTTCCCTGGCTTCCTTGTCCTGCCCGGCGAGCATCAGCGGCCTTCCGCAGCAGGCTCCTCCATTTTCATCAATAAAGGACCATTTCACTCCTGATGCATTCAGAATTGCGACCATAGAGTTCTTAACGGAAGGCGTGAGATGAGTCATACACCCTGCAAAATATAGCACGTCGGCCCTCTCCGGATTGGTTTCAGGCAGATAATTAAAAGTATTTCCTGAAGATGATTTCGGTATCGAAAATCTCTGTCGTTCGGGAAAATATCTTTGCAGAATGCTCCTCTTTTCTTTTACCGGTTCGCCGCCCCTTCTCTGAATCATTCTGATCGGAGAAAGTTCTATCCCGACAGGGCATTTCTGATCGCACCGTCCGCAGAGCAGGCAATTATGTGCAATATCGAGGGCATCGTTATTATTTCTGATTGCTTTCATCAGGTAAGCCGACTGGATAGTGTTTATTCCTGCAGAGAAATTCATCTGGCACTGATCGATACAGATGCCGCATGATGAACACGAATAGACCTGTACATCTGAATAAGAACCTGGTTTATCACCTGTCCTTATCCCCGAGTTCCTCATAAAGATCAGGAATAGTTCGGTTGGTATATGCATATATCTTGTAAGAGGAAGAAGAACAAAGAATGTACCCAGCGATAATGAGTAGAGCCACCAGAAAGGATAAGCCATCTCGTGTGCAGGGAGAAATGACGCGAGCCACGATCCGAGAGTTCCGGTCAGAAAGCTTCCCGTACCGTAAGCGCCGCTTGTAAAACTCTCAGCCATAAGCCGGCTCGGAAAAATAAGCCACAATGATGTAAGGGCGACCTTATCAAGCATTTTCAGACGGGTTGTTTTTCTCATCCCTGCAACCCCGGAGTAAAATCTTTTTATGATTGCTATTAAAAGGCCCGACAGAATGAAAGCAAGTAACAGGTCCATCAGGAAGGCGTAAGAAGATTCAAACACTGTTTTCCCGTGATCAGGATTAAAATACTTAAAAAAGATTGACTTATACGGAGGATTCAGATGTGTTTCACCGAAAATATCGGCTTCAATTGTACCAAACAGAATAAGCAGGAACCATCCGAAAGCCAGACTCATGTGCATATATCCCAGCCGGAAATTCGTTTTTAATATCCTGGTGTGTATCAGGCTTTCCATGAAGATCTCCTTCAGGCTCTGCGCAAAAGGCCTGCCGAAAAATCCTCTTTGCAGCCTGAGCTTATCAGGTCTTGAAAGCTGCCTGAACCAGATGACACTCCGTGCAACAACATAGAGAAGTATGAAGTACAATCCGATATTGAATGGTATTACAAAGGGTTCAAAGTTCATAGCCTTTGATTTTTTGAAAAGCTTCTCTGGCAACAAAAACAACATTCCGGGTGTTTACACCGCGTGGACAGACGAGGGAACATTTTCCGCACAGCATGCATTTCCTGATTTTGTTCCTTACCTTATCATTTTCTCCCCGTTTGATGAGGATGTTCATTTCCCGGAGACTGAATTCTGTAAAGTTCCCGGTAGTGCATGTTGCAGAGCATGCGCCACATTCAATGCATGCTCTGAAACTTGGTTCACGTTCAATTATATAATCAGCGATCCTCCGATCATTGGCATCAAAATCGATAACCCTTGCCTTTGAAAGTGTGAAGCCGAATTTATCCATCTTACTTCTTAATAACCTTAAGATAATCAATTATATCAGCAGCTGCGCTGCGGGCATGCGAAATAGTTTCAGTTACATTCATTGGAGCAGTGCAGGTACCCGCGTAAAACAAGCCTTTGATGCTGCTCCTGTTACTTCCAAAATGATTATCGACTGCTGAAAAAAACCTGTTTTCGCCGGTTTTTAATCCGGCAGAGAGTGCAAGTTTGCGTCCCTCTTCTGCCATCTCCATCCCTGCCATCAGCACAAGCATGTCGAGTTCCATTTTCAGTGGCCGCCCTGCAAGAGTGTCTTCTGATTTGATGACAAGCTTATTATTTATATTTGAACTTATCTCCGACACTTTTCCCCTTATAAAATTGATCGCATATTTTTCCTGAGCCTCCCGGTAAATTTCTTCATACAATGCCCCTCCCATTCTCATATCCATGTAAAAACAGAACACTTTTGACTCAGGTAAATATTCTTTTATTTCCATTGCCTGCTTTACCGCAGTTATACAACAGAGTTTTGAACAGTACAGGTTGCCGGCTTTTTCATCCCTTGAACCAACACAATGAATTATCCCTATTTTGGCGGGAGCATTGCCATTTGTCATCTTTATTTCGCCGTCCCTGAACATTAGTTCAAGATCAGCAGATGTAATTACGTTATCATAAATGCCATAACCGTATTCCTCTTTCCTCTCACTTTTAAAGAGATCAAATCCTGTTGCGATCAATACAGCATCGGCATTTATCAATTTGCCGCCTGTTGTAGTTACAGTAAATGCGGCCCCCTTCTTTTCCAATCCAGAAACAGTATCCCCGGTGATAAAATCAATATTTTCATGATCAACCCGTATTTTAAGATAATCAACGACCTCTTTGCTGTCGCGTCTGTCGGGGAAAAGATGATACCATTGCCTGATATGTCCTCCGGGATCTTTCTCCTTCTCAACGAGAGTTACCATAATTCCTGACCGGGCAAGCTGACCAGCTGCTTCCATCCCGGCGGCTCCGCCACCTGCTATAACAACCTTTCCCGGCATATTAGACATTTATCAGATTTTTGGGAACGGGCATCTGCCTTCCATCTTTGGTTCTGAATTTATCGTCTTTATTATATTCTATGCCCATTTTCCTCAAAAGGGGTTCCGACTGCACCATATGAAACTGAAGTCCCAGATCCCATGGATTATAACCCATTACCAGTCCGGCAAGCTCCTCGTAAGTCAGTATCGGAATTGATTCTCCCTCAGCTCCATAAGTTGTACCCTCCATCTCCCTGATGGTGTACTGCCATTTATCCATAAACATATTGCAGCCGGGGCAGTTAGTAAGTACCAGGTCAGGATTATAGGGTTTCATTGATGAAAACTTTTTGGCTGTGTTTGAAACTGAATATCCCCTGTTGGCCTGAACAAGATATTGTCTGAAACCGAATCCGCAGCAATGCCTTCTTTCAGGGTAATCGATCACTTCTCCACCCCATGCTTCGGCCATACCGCTAAGCACCCTCGGAAATTCTGCTCCGCCCACTCCGTATTTCGGGAACATCTTGGAATAATGGCACCCGATATGCTCAACTACTTTGAGGGGCTCACCTGTTTTTTTGTTTATAAGAAGGTTTTTTGCCCTGGTGGCAATCTCATCCCTGAATTTATAAATAATGTCGCTGGTATGAGCCATGTTCTCAGGAATATCAAACTCTCTTCCAGTGGCTTTGTATAGATATTCACGGGTCTTTTCCAGCTCTGCAGGAAAATGTTTCCAGGTTTCAATGATTTCGGTGTAAATGCCAAAGGAGGTTACACACGAAATTGCAATATTCTTGTATCCCGATTCCTTCATAAGTGCGAAATGACGGGCTACAACTGTCATTATTGTCGATAAGGGAACAATGTCGGAATGGTATCCAATTCCTGTACAGGTTGTATGCGAAGGATTTTCAAAAACGTCTTTTCCAAGAACGTTTCTCATAAAGTCCAGAAAGAACTGCTCCGAACCCGGGAAAAAGCTTTGCCTGATACATGATCTTACATAAAAGAAATGATCGTCAGCAATCTCTTTCTGATAATCCGACCATATCTTTTTCTTGCCTTCATTCTCCATAATAGAAATGTTTTTCAGGTTGTATGGTTCTTATTGTTTGCAGTATAAACTTCAATAAAATATTCATTATCAATACCTTCATCGTTAAATTGAAGACCCATCTCCGATGCTTTTTTCTTTGAGTGTTCTTCGATTGTATTGAACAATTCAGTTCCTCCGGTAACCTCAAATATCTTCCTGAGCTCCTCTTTTGCATCCTCCGGAATTTTCCTCAGGGGACCAGCGCCCAGCTCATTGATCTGGCCTCCGAGCCGTTCATAAACATCATAAGTATTTTCAAGGATATATTCCCATATGGGTCCCTGCTCTACATGCATCCCGGGACTTACAGCATATGTAGCAACGCAATATCCGTATTTAAAGATGTTCTCGCCGACACTCCGTTTGATTGCAAACTGCTGTCTTCCCTTCTCTGATTCCGTAAAGAAACCCAGCTTCTGCGAAAGAGTGCGTAACGACATTACAACAAGTGCCGGGGTATTCCCTCGCGGGCACCGGGTTTTGCACGACATGCATTCGCCACAGTACCAGATTGTTTCTGATTTAAGAAGATCTTCTATTTCCTGATTGTCGCCGGATTGAACAAGGTCGACAATTTTCCTTGGATCGTAATTGTAAAATTCGGCAGCAGGACAGATAGCAGTACAGACCCCGCAGTTCATGCACGCATGAAGCCCTTCCTCAAATCTGATATCTTTTTTCAGCAAGTCAAGATAGTTTTCCATACCGGATCCCTTTTCGAATTTTCTTTTGTTAACTAATTCACAACAAAAGTACCAGTTCAGGAGCATCTATTTGAGAGAGTTAAAGCCTATTTTACAGGAGTATAAATACGTATTGGAAGGCGAAAGGCAACGG
>CAYPKL010000454.1:0-2713 GCA_964411285.1 uncultured Rikenellaceae bacterium | reverse complement strand
TCTCTCTAAATTATATACAATTACAATTTTTAATAATAAGTTCAAAAATACCTTCAGGTCTCATCTTTAGAATTGTGTATAAAGGATAGCCCTTCCAGTGGAGGGTTTGGTGAGAGGTCATGTCGGGTTCAGAACCTGAGTTAACAGCATTTTTAACCTAGTACAGATATCAATTCTATAGCCAGAGCTGTTTTTTCACCTGTCACACCGGGCATTGCTTCCCTTATTTTCTTGACTATAGACTCTTTCTTTTTTCCCGGTATTTTCTGAACCGATGCTTCAATCACGGTAAAGCATTCCAGCGCTGTCATATAATCGCCTGCCAGGAACAGACCGGCAAATTCTTCACAATGATCAGAATAGTCAAGTCCCGACTGCCAGCAAGATGAGGCAAGCATTTGAAGAGTTTCTGCCTTATAATTCTTCTTGATTTCTTCTATTACTTCAATGCATGAAGCCTGGTTCCTGATGTCATTCATGAATTCTTTTATAAGCTCCCGAACCGAATAATTCGTGCTGTTATCATAATGCGATACCAGCAGCGCTATTGCTCCTGCAACAGGCGGTTCGTTTCTAAGTAAACTTATTGCCTGCGATATTTTAATGCTATGATTTCTGCTTAAAACTGCGCTGAGTTCGTTGAGTTTTTTTCCCGTTCCGGTCATTTCTGAATATTTTCTGCAAAGTTAGAATACCATTTTATAGATTTACCCGTTTTTGATATAATTAAATTAATGTACTAATTTAGCTTCTATTACAAAGGATGTTAAAAAAATGCCTAATCATGAATAAGCCTCTTAAAATAAGTAACAGTGTTGCGGCACTGGTAATTCTTTTTGCATTGATGCTTTCGGCCTGCCATTCAGGTGGTAAAAAAGCCGGAATTGAAACAGACACCATAAGTGCCACGAGGGATAATGCTGCCCTGTATGACGATTTAAAGAAAGCAGAAAAGATATTTTATACTCTGCCATCCCCGCTTGAATCGGCGATGATTATTAAATCGGCGGGCGCTTTATTCGACGGAAGGCTTCTGAACCCGGTAGATAATGCAAAGAATTACAGTACCAACAGGAGTATGGCACTAAACCTTGGCATTTATACCTGCGACCTGAGCTTTACAAGCCTCTATGATCAGACCCAGCTCATTATAGATTATATGAATGCCGCCAAAAAGATGGCAGACGGACTCGGTATACTCGAAGCAGTGTCTGAGGAAGATCTTAACAGGCTGGAGGAGAATATCCATAATACCGACGTAATAATGGAAATAATATCCCAGACATACCTTAACTCGAATTCATATCTCGAGGATAATGGACAGCCGGCTGTGGCTGCAATGGTACTGGTAGGAGGATGGGTTGAAGGATTGTATATCTCAACACAGATTGTAACTCCCAAAGATCTGAATAACAATAAACTTACAGGAAGGATAATTGACCAGAAACTCTCTATTGACAATCTTATAAGCCTTCTGGAAAGCAATAAGGGCAATCCGGCAATCGACGACCTGAGATTGCAGATGGACAGGGTAAAGGCAATATTTGATAAAGTAACAATTAAAACTTCCGACGTACAGCCTGAATTCAACAAGGAAGAGAATGTTACATTACTTAAATCAGAAGTCAAATCCAACCTTACAGTTGAAGTGTTCAAAGAGCTTTCCGCAGCCGTTGCCGAAATCAGAAATACATTCGTAAAATAATAACCCCAGCTATGAAAATCTCCAGATTTATTCCGATACTTGTTTTATTGATTATTTCATCTGCTCCGGGTGCCAATGCCCAGTGCAAGACTTTTGCCAGACAAAAATGCCTGCCCGAGCTCGAATCTTATACTCACGATGGTAACTATCATGCCGCCAGCCTTGTTGCTGGCGAAGAAGCAGAACTGTACAAAACATTTTACTCGGGAATGGAATACAGGCTGGCAATTTGCGGTGAAGAGACCCTTCCGCCGGTTGAATTCAGAATCCTCGATTCAAATAATAACGTTCTTTATTCAAACAAGGAATCAAATTATGCCCGGACATGGGATTTCAAGCTGGATGCCAGTCAGCAGCTGAAAGTCATTATGAAGGTTACTTCATCAGGCCAGAAAGGCGATACACCGGCCTCCGGATGCGTCGCAATAATGTTCGGATTTAAATTGAAACAATAAAAATTCTTTTGCCCCGAGGCTGTCTCATAAGTATTTTAATAATAATATTCTTCCTTGGTGTTCTTAGGTCTTACCTTTGTGACCCTTTGTGTTTCAGGGATTTATGTTTAACCACAAAGGACACAAAGTACGTCACAAAGGCGCACAAAGGACTTTTAAGACAACCTTAGGTATTTGTGCATTTTTTTTAAACTACTTTTAGGGGGCAAGGGGGCGAATCATCAGTTTCGGTGCCAGGTATTTCCCGGTATATGATCCTTTACAAACTGCCAGATCCTCCGGTTTACCTTCAAAAACAACATAACCGCCTCCTTCGCCACCCTCAGGTCCCAGATCAATGACCCAGTCACAGCTTTTGATCACCTCCACGTTATGTTCGATGAGTATTACCGAGTGACCATGATCGACCAGCGCATTTATTGATTTAAGAAGCTTGTTTATATCATGAAAATGAAGACCTGTAGTTGGTTCATCAAAAATGAAAAGTATATGTCCCAGGTTCTTTTCCTGGCTCAGGAAATAGGCCAGCTTGACCCTCTGGCTCTCCCCGCCT
>CAYPKL010000453.1:0-2696 GCA_964411285.1 uncultured Rikenellaceae bacterium | reverse complement strand
GTATCGGAATATGATGTATTCCGAGGCTCTCGATCTGGTAAAGAAAGCTTTAAGTATAGACACTCACGACGGCGCGGCTAATTATTATTACGGACTTGTAAATTTTGCAGTTGGAAATATTATTGATGCGAAGGACGGATTCGACATTGCAACAATGTCATCGGAATACCGCAGTGCAGCATATACCGGTTTAAGCAGGATATATCTCAGAGAAAAAGATTTCAGAAAGGCGTTGAATTACGCTGAGCGCGCTGTCGACTACAATCGTTTTAATATAGATGCTTTGCAGCTCCGGGCTGTAATCTTCAGATGCCTTAAAGACAGGGCAGGGGCGGATGAGACCCTGGGAATAATTCTGTCATTTGATCCGCTGAATCATTTTGCACGATTTGAGAAGTACCTTGGTTCCGGAAGCGAAGAGGCAAAAAATGGATTTGTCTCTCTGATCAGAAATGAGCTTCCTCAGGAAATATTCATGGAACTTGCTGTCTGGTATTATAATTCCGGTCGCATTACAGAGACTGAAAAGGTGTTGACTTTATCTCCTGTTACTGTTGAAACCAGATACTGGATGAGTTTTCTGACAAAGTCAAAAGTGGATTGTAAGGGTATTAATCCGGATCTTGCATTCCCATTCAGGTCTGAGACAGGCCATGTACTTGAGCAGTTAATTACAAGGCAGGATGACTGGCTTCTGAAATATCACCTGGCACTTATTTACCGCGACAGGAACCGAATTGAGGAATGCATCAGGCTTTTTAAATCATGCGGAGATCAGCCTGAATATGCACCATTTTATGCTGCACGGGCCGAGACATTGAAAGGTAAGGACGATCAACAATGTGAGGCTGATCTGAAAAAAGCTTGGGCACTCGATAAACAATGGCGTTATCAGGTGCTTCTGGCGAACTTCTATAATAATCATCAGCAGTATGATAAAGCGCTTTCAATAACGGGTCCGTACTACAAATCTCATCCCGGGGATTTTATAGTCGGTTCGCTGCATGCTCAGTGCCTCCTTTTAAGTAAAAAGTATAAGGAAGCTGATGCAGTGCTGAAAAAACTCAACATATTACCTCACGAAGGTGCAACAAATGGGAGGGAGATGTACCGGGAAGTAAAACTGATGCAGGCTGCACAGTCGTTGGGAAAGAAAAAATACAACGAAGCTCAGAAATTCATTGCTGAAGCAAGGCTGTGGCCTGAAAATATGGGTGTTGGAAAGCCTTATGATGAAGATATTGATACTCGTCTGGAAGACTGGATGAGTTACCTGTGTTATCAGAAACTAAAAAAGCCGGCAGATGCGGAACAGGCGCTTAACAGGATAGTGAGCTTTCAGCCCTCTGTCGAAAACACTGTCAGAAACTTTACGCCGGCAAATACCCTTGTGACCGCCTGGGCACTTCAAAAGTTGAACAGAAAGGATGAAGCAGTTGCATTTATTGAAAAGCAGGTAAGCAGTTTCCCGGAATATAAAAACCTGCTGTGGAGCAAATCTGTATTTGAGAATGATAAAAAATATGTAATACCGGAAAATAATAAGGATGCAAATATTCGCATTATTGAACAACTTATATCTTCGGGATTATAAGTTCTAATCTTAAAAGTTGAGGAAGTGGCAAGGAATATTTATCTGGTTACGAAGCGTACACCTATTGAAAAAGCCGCCTGCCCTGTAATTGATGCACATAACCATTTGTGGGGAAACTGGCAGGTTGCAAAGGTAATAAAGACAATGGATGCGGTTGGCGTGGCAAGCTACTGTGATCTTACAGGCAATGTCAAAATAGAATTCTCCGGTGGCGGCTATTCCATCAGTCCAGGGAATATCTCCGATTTCTTTGAAAATTGCTCATCAAAATATCCTGGAAGATTTTATTGTTTTACGATGGCCAATTTTGCACAACCATCCGACAAACCTCTTTTCTCTGACCATAAACATTTTGTTAGTGAATTCATTGAGACTCTGAACGAACATGTCCGGCTTGGGGCAAAGGGGTTGAAAATATTAAAAGAATTGGGATTGTATTATCGCGACGCCGGCGGGTCGCTGATCAGTTGCAATGATCCACGGATTTTCCCTGTCTGGGAAGAGGCCGGCCGGCTTGGAATCCCTGTACTAATCCATCAGGCCGATCCGGTAGGTTTCTTTGAGCCAATCACTCCTGAAAATGAACACTATGAAAATCTTCTAAAATACCATTCCTGGAGTTTCGCGGATCCGAAATTTCCACGCAAGACAGAATTGCTTAAAAGACGTGATGATCTTGTCAGACAGCATCCGGATACAATCTTTATTCTCCCGCATTTCGGGAATTATGCAGAAAATATTCAGTATGTATCGGATATGCTGGATGAAAATCCCAACGTTTACATTGATTTTTCTGCCAGAATTGATGAATTAGGCCGGCAGCCATATTCAACCCGGGAGTTTTTTATCAGACACCAGGACCGGATAGTCTTTGGAACAGACATGCCTGCCAACACGAAGGACTCTGTCGAAATGTACAGGACCTACTTCAGATTCCTGGAGACTTTTGATGAATCATTCTATTGCCCTGATTATGACGGCACTTTCGACAGGGCAAGATGGCCCGTGTGCGGTATTGGACTGCCAAAAGAAGTACTCAGGAAAATTTATTATGAAAATATTCTTAAGATCATTCCATCATTGAATTCAGTTATAACTTCAA
>CAYPKL010000452.1:0-3335 GCA_964411285.1 uncultured Rikenellaceae bacterium | reverse complement strand
CCTTACCTTTGCAAATCGCAAAAGCATCTGCTTATATGTCATAATATCAGGACCACCAATATCATAACTTTTATTAAATGTTTTTTCGTTTAGAAGCACTCCGGAAAGAAATTCAATAACATTACGAATTGCTATCGGCTGCGACTTTGTATCAAGCCATCGGGGAGCAATCATTAAAGGCAATTTCTCTACCAGGTCGCGAATTATTTCGAAGGAAGCACTTCCGGAACCAATTATGATTCCGGCTCGGAGTGTTGTTAAGGAATAAGACCCTGAACCGAGTATTCTTTCAACATTCCTGCGACTGGTCAGGTGCCTCGATAATATTTCTTCATTAACTATGCCGCTAAGATAAATAACCTGACGCACCCCGGTTTGCTGAATAGAATTTTTAAAATTGATTGCAGATTTCTCCTCCATTCTCTCAAAATCACCTGTTGAAGTTGACATGGAATGAATAAGGTAATAGGCTGCATCAATGTCAACAGGAATATTCTGAAGAGTATCTGGTTTTAAAAAATCAACCTCAATAACTGACAAGTGTGTTGACTTGTACTTCTCTGAATCAAACCTTGCCCGGTCGCGGACACAACAAATTATCTCATGCCCATTGCCTGATAAGACAGGCATTAATCTTTGTGCTATGTAACCAGTTGCACCTGTTAGAAGTATTCTCATGTGATTTTACTATTTGCATTAACAATGCTGCCATTGAAAAGGTTCTGACTGACCTCCTGGTTTACTGAAAAAAGAAGTCGGATTTTTATAAAAGTAATGGTTTTATTGATCAAAAGACCATAAATTGATCAGAGTGATTAATGAGTTTGGTTTAATAATTTTGCAAAACGTTCATTCACATTTTCTACAGGTGACACCTTGTTCATCCCGAAATTCCTTAAATCTGATCCTGCATGAGGATTCATCAGTTTGTGGTCAGTTAGGATTGCTGACTTTCCTAATATCACTGAGAGTCAGGCTGACGAATTACGGTTGGTTTAATGATTCCATCTTTCCGTCTTTCCGTCTGGAATTCTTATTTTAATAATAACTTTAGGAGAATATCAAAAACTATATTATGATAAACAGGAGACAATTTGTGAACAGAATTTCACTTGTAACTGCAGCTGCTGTGGCGTTGCCAAAATCAGTTTATTCTTCATGGTATCAGAATTCCCAAGAAAATGTAAATATTGAAATAAGTCACGGAAAGATCCGTGGTGTCAGGACCGAAGGTGTGAATATATTTAGAGGTATTCCATATGCAGGAAGAATTTCCGGTGACAGACGATTCCGCCGGCCAGCTAAGCTTGAAGCCTGGGCTGGTGTACGTGATGCTCTACGGCTGGGGAATCCAGCCATACAGCCCCCAAATCAGACTTATGGGATTAATGAACCACAACCTGCTGAAGATTGCCTGTTCCTGAATATTTGGACCCCCGCAAACGATAACGGAAAACGACCTGTGATGTTCTATAATCATGGAGGTGGTTTTTCTACCGGATCAGGTGGTTCAGTAGGACAGGATGGAGCTAATCTTGCTCGTTTTTTTGATGTTGTGGTTGTTGAAACAAATCATCGTCTCGGCATCATGGGTTACCTTTATCTTGATGAGATCGCCGGTCCTGATTATGCAGGCTCGGGTAACATGGGTATACTCGACATTGTAGCCGGACTTGAATGGGTGAGTAAAAACATTGCCTCATTCGGTGGTGATCCCTCCAATGTAATGATTTTTGGAGAATCCGGAGGTGGTGCAAAGACTTCTTGTCTCTATGCCACTCCATCGGCAGCCCCTTTCTTTAATAAGGCTTCGATCGAAAGTGGCCCTGGTATACGAATGACTCCAAAAGAAACAGCGGCTCAAACCACTGCAATGGTTTTGAAAGAGTTAAACATTAATGCCAAAGAGTGGAAGAAACTGCTCGAGGTACCTGTCGCCGTTCTGCTTGACCTGCAGCTTAAGCTTCCTTCACTAGCGCCTGGAGCAGAAACAACCAATAAGAAAAGAGGACTCATGGAATCTTCACCCGGAGGTTTTTCCCCGGTAGTGGATGGTGTTGCTCTGCCCAACCATCCTTTTGATCCTGTTTCACCTCAGATATCAAAAGACAAGCCTCTGATAGTAGGATGGAACGAAGACGAATTTAATTTCTTTGGGATGATGTCAAAGGATAAAAGTTTGTTCAGTATCGGCTTCGATGAATTACCTGGTAAGTTGAAACCCCAGTTTGGCGAAGATACCCAAAGGATAATTGACACATACAGAAAAACCCGTCCGGAGGCATCGGCAGTGGATCTAATGGTAGCAATACAATCGATTAACATGATGGGTTTGGGATCAATTGTTATCGCTGAGAAGAAGGCAGAACAGAATGGTGCACCTGCTTATCTGTATAATTTTGGTTATAAAAATGAAACTAAAATCCCGGGTACTGATTATCCTATGGGGTCTCCTCATGCAATGGAAATATCTTTCAAGTTTTACAATGAACAACCTCAGAAAGATGGTACTCCAGGTAAAAGCTATTGGGGAGGGTCAAAGCCTGAACGTTTTATTGCTTCACATAATATGGCTGAATTATGGTCCACCTTTGCCCGAACTGGAAAACCAGCCGCAAAAGGTGCTCCTGACTGGCCGGCTTATAACCTGAAATATTGTCCCTCAATGCGTATTGATACAAAATGTTCAGTTATCGACAGGAGATATGCTGAAGAATTGAAAATGTGGAGAGAAATCGGACGGTTGTAGCAGGAGTTATTTTTTTGAATTTTCTGGTTTTAATTCTAAAACAAGCATTATCACAGTAGTGCTGCCGATGTTTTTTGCAGTGTGGATTACAGCAGGCATCCAAATACTTTCTCCGTCCTTTAGATCAAAAACCTTTGGTTGTTTTCCCTCATCTGTAAATTCCATTTTTCCTCCACTTATGATATAAACCACATTGTCGGGGTGGGAATGAGTTGGTGCAAAATCTCCCGGTTTAAATTCAACAGTTGCTACTTTAACTCTTTCATTTTCAAGAGTAATCTTACTTAAAGGAGTCTGGGCGCAGACACTTGACGCGGCAAAGAATAATCCAGTAAGTAGAAGGCTTACAATCAGTTTGTTTGTTTTTTTCATTTTGTTTTATTTTTATTAATCGGTTGGTTTTTCATATTCCTGCATATTAGACTATTTTTTTGCCTTAAGTGCTCGTGTGAGATTTTTTGATAAAGTTGTAAGTATTTCTTCTGCCTCGTCTTTTATTAACCTGTATTCTGGTTTTCAGATTTTGTTATTATTTTCTCAGCTATGAATCTTGCGTCTTCTCTGATTCCTAAAATAATTCCTGACT
>CAYPKL010000451.1:0-25625 GCA_964411285.1 uncultured Rikenellaceae bacterium | reverse complement strand
GTTGAACATGTAAGGGGAGATAAAGTAATTGTATTCAAGAAGAAAAGGAAGAAGGGTTACAGGGTAAAAAACGGTCATCGTCAAAACTTTACTCAAATTGAGATCACCGGAATCGGAGAAAAAGGCAAGATTATAAAACTTACGCCTAAAAAAGAAAAGGTAAAAGTCGCTGAACCTGTAATTGCCGAAGAGCCTGTTGCAGAAAAAAAACAGGCTTCAAAGAAGGTTGGAACAAAGAAACCGGTTGAGAAGAAAGAAAAAGAAGAGGTTAAGAAAACCACTGCCGCAAAAAAACCCGCAGTAAAGAAAGCAGCTGAAAAGAAGCCAGCAACCAAAAAAACCTCAAAATAGAAGGAATAGAATTATTCAGAACATAAAAATATTATATTATGGCACATAAGAAAGGGGCAGGCAGTTCACGAAACGGCCGTGATTCTCAAAGCAAACGCCTGGGAGTTAAACTCTTCGGCGGTCAGGCAGCCAAAGCCGGCAACATAATCGTTCGTCAGAGAGGAACTAAACATAATGCCGGGAACAATGTGGGTATTGGACGGGATCATACACTTTTTGCACTTACCGACGGTGAAGTAGAGTTCTCAAGGAAAAAAGATAATAAGGTTTTTGTATCGGTGAAGCCGGTAACTGAATAACATTATTTTCTTAAATATTACACTCCCGAAATTCTTTTCCCTAAGAGGGAAAGCATTGCCGGGAGTTTTTATATTTTTACACCAGCTTATTCCGATTATCTTATTAACAACCGATTATGCTTACCATTAATCTTATCCGGGAAAAAAAAGATTTTATAATCGAAAGATTAAAAATAAAAAATTTTGATGCCGAAGAGATCCTGAACAAAATTATTTCTCTCGATGCTTCACGCCGTGAAATGCAATTAAAATCAGATACACTTCAGAGCGAGATGAATCGTATCTCAAGAGAAATAGGGACGCTGATGAAGGAAGGAAATAAGACTGAAGCTGATGCTGCCAGGGAAAAAACATATTCAATCAAAGAGGAGATAAAATCTCTTTCTGATAGAATTTTACCTGTTGAGGATGAGCTCAGGAATGAAATCATCCGACTTCCCAATATTCCTCATGAATTGGTTGCCCCAGGTCATGGGGCTGAAGATAATGTAAAGGTAAAAGAGGGAGGTACTATCCCTGAACTTCCGGATTCTGCACTCCCTCACTGGGAACTGATAAAAAAATACGATATAATAGATTTTGACCTGGGGATAAAACTAACAGGTGCCGGTTTCCCTGTTTACAGAGGAAAGGGAGCAAAGCTTGAAAGGTCTTTGATAAATTTTTTCCTCGATGAGGGTGTTAAAGCCGGATATTCTGAAATTATGCCGCCGATCATGGTGAATGAGGATTCAGGATTCGGGACTGGTCAGTTGCCGGATAAAGAGGGACAGATGTACCATGTTGGAATTGATAACTTTTACCTTATTCCTACTGCAGAGGTTCCCGTTACGAATATTTACAGGGATGTAATCCTCAGCAGTGAAAAGCTGCCTGTAAAGAATATAGCCTATACCCCATGTTTCAGGCGTGAAGCGGGATCATGGGGGGCTCATGTCAGGGGTCTGAACCGGCTCCATCAGTTTGATAAGGTTGAGATCGTCGAGATTGCTCATCCCGATCATTCATATAAATCGCTCGAATCAATGGTAAATCATGTCGAGAGTCTTGTAAAAAAACTTGAGCTCCCGTACCGGATTCTCAGACTTTGTGGTGGTGATATGTCGTTTACATCAGCGATGACCTACGATTTTGAGGTATGGTCTGCCGCACAGAAAAGATGGCTTGAAGTAAGTTCGGTATCAAATTTTGAATCGTTTCAGGCAAACAGGTTAAAATGCCGATTTAAGGAAAAAGGCGACAAGCAGGCCAGGCTTACTCATACCCTCAATGGCAGTGCCCTTGCTCTGCCCAGGATCGTTGCTGCAATACTTGAAAATAATCAGACAGAAAAAGGGATTAAGATTCCCTCTGTACTTATGTCCTACACCGGATTCGATATAATTAATTGACCCCCTGCCCCCAGGGAGGGGTAAAACGCAGGCTGAATCGAGCCCCCATAGGGGTTTGGGGTTAGAAAGTATGGAAAAAACAAAGCAATCTTATATCTATGCCGGATTAGCAGTATTCTTCTGGTCAACTGTTCCGACCGCTTTTAAAATCTGCCTGGGGGAACTGTCAGTTCTGCCGATGCTCACAATTGCATCATTAACCTCAGCATTTGTACTGTTTGGAATTATTCTTTTAACAGGGAAAACAGGACTTTTATTTAAATATTCAGGCTGGGATCTCTTATCATCGGCCCTCCTGGGACTTATAAATCCTTTTCTTTATTATATAATCCTGCTGAAAGCATACCAGCTGCTTCCGGCGCAGGTTGCACAGCCCCTTAACATGATATGGCCGATAATAATTGTTTTTCTCTCGGTGCTGATCCTGAAACAGAAAATTAAGGCAAAAAGTTTTACAGCGCTCTTTATCAGTTTTGCCGGGGTCTATCTGATCGCCTCACAAGGGGATCCATTGCATCCGGGGCTATCAGATATAAGAGGTGTACTATTGGCTACCGGAAGCTCGGTGTTCTGGGCTTTTTATTTTATACTGAATGTAAGAGACAAAAGAGATGAGGCTATGAAACTGTTCCTGAACTTCCTGTTTGGATCTGTATATCTGATCATTGCCCTTATTTTGACTCATTCATGGCCGGATAACCCAGGAATAAAAGGCATTGGTTCCGCAGTTTATGTAGGAATTTTTGAGATGGGTATCACATTTTATCTTTGGTTAAAGGCCCTTCAACTGGCTCCAACCACCGACAGGATAAGCAATCTCGTTTATCTGGCGCCATTTTGTTCGCTTGTTTTTATCCATTTTATCATTCACGAACCTGTTTTCTATACTACTCTGGCAGGATTATTGCTGATAATTTCAGGTATAATAATCCAGAACCGGCAACCCCGGATGGTATAATTATTTACCTTTGCCCTTTGTGAAAATTGTCAATAATTAACTTGTATGAAAAAGCTTACATTACTATTTGCCCTCATTTTGCTGATTTTTGTCTCCTGCAAAAAGGAAAAGACTGAAATACCAACTGATACAGAGATAACAGAAACTCAGGCAAGAGATGTTTTGTACACACTGATGCAGGCAAATTATTACTGGTATGCGGTTATGCCATCAGTTACAAAGAGCGACTATAAGGATCCCTACGAATTAATGGAAGCAATGAGGTATAAGGAATTTGATCACTGGAGTTTTGTGGCCGATTATGATGAGTTTATGGCTGAGATGGCCGGTGAATTTGTCGGTCATGGTATAAGGGTTGGAGTTGATGCTTACGACAAGGCAAGGATTGCCATGATATATACTGAATCTCCCATGTATAAGCTGGGGGTGCGCAGAGGCTGGATAATTAAATCAGTTAATGGGACAGACATTGCACCTATTCTTATTTCAAATAATTCTACTGCCTATAATAATATAATGGGAGCAAGCACAGCAGGTGTTACAAACACATTTGTTTTCCAGCTTCCGGATGGGTCTGAAAAGACCATCTCTTCGACAAAAACATCATTTATTTACAACTCTGTTCTCCATTTTGATACATTGAACCTCTCCTCGGGGAAAGCCGGTCATCTTGTCTTCGATTCTTTTATATCAACCTCTGTTGATTCGCTTACAAAAGCGTTCAAGTTTTTTAAAGAACAGGGGGTCAAGGATCTCGTTCTTGACCTCAGGTACAATTCCGGCGGTTATTTATCTGTAGCCCAAGCTCTTGCCAGCTTCATTGCAGGAACAACGGTAACCACTGGTGATACTTTTGCCAAGCTTGAATTTAACGATAAACAATCGGATCAGAATTCTTTTTATACTTTTAAAAATGCGCCTTATCCTATCAATCTGACCCGTCTGGCAGTAATTACAACTCCTTCAACTGCCTCGGCAAGTGAAGCTGTTATAAATGGATTAAAGCCGTTTCTTGAAGTTGTTACGATTGGTGACTCGACCTATGGTAAGCCTGTTGGTATGGGTGGATGGACATATGGACAGAAATATGTATTCTACCCTGTTACATTCAAGATTGTGAATAAAGACAATGAAGGTGACTATTTTGACGGGTTACCTCCTTCAGCTGCTGTTGCTGATGATATTACCCATGATTACGGCGACAGGAATGAGCTTTGCCTTAAAGAAGCAATACACTTTCTTGAGACAGGTTCCGTGTCGGGTAAAGGGATCTCAACATTTTACAGCCATCCCCAGTTTTCAGAGAAGCCCGGGTGGATGAACAATGTTTTCCTTAAAGAAATTCCCGTAAATTAATTGCCTCCCGTCAGTTGAAAAAAAATACAAAGGAGAGGGTAATTCTGGGTATTGATCCCGGTACAAATACCACGGGATATGGTGTTATTAAAGTTGCCGGTACAATTCCGGAGCTTATTTCAATTGGTCTGGTTGACCTTTCAAAATATGGGGATCATTATCTGAAACTCAAGCATATCTTCGAACGTATTACCGGAATTATTGATGAGTATCATCCGGATGAAGTGGCTATTGAAGCACCTTTTTACGGAAAAAATGTTCAATCGATGCTGAAGCTTGGCCGGGCTCAGGGAGCTGCAATTGCTGCTGCACTTAACCGTTCTGTCCCTATTTTTGAATATGCTCCCCGCAAGATTAAAATGTCGATAACAGGACGGGGTGCTGCATCAAAAGAGCAGGTTGCATCCATGCTTATGAATCTCCTTAAGTTTGACTCCACCAAAATTAAGCTCGATGCCACCGATGGTCTGGCTGCAGCAGTATGCCACTTTAATCAGACAAATTCTCCTGCCCACGAAAAGAGTTTTAACAGCTGGAAGGATTTCATGAATAAGAATCCTAAAAGAGTAAAGAATCAATAGGTATCTTAAATTATTGAAACGGCAAGCGATACAACACTTACTTTTGCATTCTCAATTTTTAGTATTTCGGTTGCACATGCTTCAAGGGTTGATCCTGTTGTAATAACGTCATCAACCAGCAGAACGTTACAGCCTTTTAGTCTTTCCTGATCCATAACCCTGAAGATCCCTTCAACATTGGTCCACCTGGTATATCTCGATTTTTTTGTCTGGGTATCAGAACTTTTACATCTTATTAATGCAAATGTATCAAGAGGCACTCCTGAAATTTCAGATATTCCTGCTGAAATATATTCGCTCTGGTTAAATCCGCGTTTCTTCTTTTTTGAAGGATGTAACGGAACCGGGATTATCAGGTCTATTCCTTCGAGAAAACCTGATGCTTTAAGCGATAGCGCATAAATTTTCCCAAGCTCAAGGCCAATTTCCCTGATCCCCTTGTATTTGAGATTATGTATTAGTTTTCTGATCCTGCTGTCTTTTGTATAATATGAAAAGGAAGCAGCTTTTTCAATCATGCAACGGCCCCAGAATAATTGTGCTACCGGATTATCTTTTTTCAGGTGGTAATTCGTCCGGGGAATCAGGACATAACATTCCGTACATATAATTTTTTCATTTCTTAGCAAATGATTGCCACAGCCGTAGCAAAGCCTCGGAAAGAGAAGACTTATAAAATCATCCCATAGATCATAGAAATAACCCATGCAGCGAGCAGAATTATATACTGCAAAGATACTAAAGAATTACTTTCCGGCTTATTTTTTCAGCAACAGCTTTTAGTTCATCCTGGGTGAAACGGAGCTTCGGATTCCGGAAGTTAATATCTTCCATCGAATCCATCGGAACGAGATGAATATGGGCATGAGGCACCTCCAGTCCAATCACAGCCAATCCGATACGATTGCATGGGATAACCTCCCTTATGGCTCTGGATACTTTTTTTGAAAAAACAATAATTCCGGCCAGAGTATCATCATCAAGATCAAAGATATAGTCTGTTTCAATTTTGGGAACAACGAGAGTGTGCCCTTCTCTTAGCGGATTAATGTCGAGAAATGCAAAATACCTGTCATCTTCAGCGATTTTGTGACAGGGGATTTCGCCTTTAATGATCTTAGTAAAAATAGTGGCCATTTTTTCAAATGTTTAACTACATAGAAACAGCAATTATCTCAAAAGGGATAACCCCCGATGGTACTTTTATCTGAACCGTATCCCCGACTTTCTTTCCAATAAGTCCCATTGCAATCGGAGAATTGATTGCAATTTTCCCGATCTTCAAATTTGCTTCACTTTCAGGAACAAGCTGATATTCCATTATATTATTATTAGTCTTGTTCTTGATTTTGACTTTATTAAGAATTCTGACCGTTGTAGTGTCAATCTTTGATTCATCTATTACCCTTGAACGGGATAAAACATCTTCGAGCCTCGAAATTTTCATTTCAAGCATACCCTGAGCTTCCTTTGCTGCAGCATATTCAGCATTTTCAGAAAGATCGCCTTTATCTCTTGCTTCGGCTATCTGTTTTGAGATCAATGGCCTTTCAACCAATCTTAGATGATCAATTTCTTCTTTAAGTTTTATAAGGCCTGTTTCAGTTATATAAACAACATCTGACATATTTTCTCCCTATTTAAAAAATAAGAAGAATCCCGGGAATCCCGGAACTCTTCATAACAAATTTATAGAATCTTTATTTAATTACCAAATAAAAATCTTAAAAGTGGTATTATACAAGTGATTATCTTCTGAAATCACTCATTTTCCATATTTTTTTCCTGCTTTTTTGGTATTATCCCCTGCTTTTTTCTTTTTTAACTTATAATTGCTATCTGTCGCTTTCCGGTTTTCCTTCATACGGTTCCTGACCTCGGGAGATTGAATTTTTAATGAATGTTCTCTGTTCCTCTTTACATAAGCAGCATATTCCTTGTCTTCCTTCTTTTTGGCAGCAGCCTGTTTCTTTTTTGCTCTGACAACACCGGGGGATTCTTTTACTCTGGCTTTTTTGGTATTCAGCGATTTCCCAAACAAATTCTTTTCAGGGTTCCTGACATATCTTTTATTTTCCTGAGCTGCACCTGTTGAAAGTACTATTATTAAAATTACGGAGAGTGTGAAAAATCTTCTAGCTGATAAAATCTTCATAATCTATTGAGTACATAAAACATTTTACCTAGGTTTTTTAAAAAGCTAGTAGTATTTTTGCAAATCTACAGCTTTAATCAATGAAGACGAATTCAAAAATACTCTTTTTTTCAATTGCCGTAATATTAGTGTACAATGTGATTTCCTGCCGTAAAGATAATACTGATGTTATTCCGGATGTTTACATAGATTTTACATTGGATCTTCAGGATCCCGAGTTTGCTGCTCTTCTCTTATCAGGAAGTTCGGATACTATTGATGCTTCGACCCGTAACCTGGGTTCGCGGGCGGCAGGATTTGACGGTAATGGAATTATTATCTACACCGGTCCGGATGAATTCTTTGCCTATGATCGCACCTGTCCTTACGATTATGCCATCAATAACCTTAGCATCAAAGTTAAAGTAAATTTTTCGCAGGCTGAATGTCCTCATTGCGGAACCATATACTCATTAGCTGCTTTCGGTAGTCGTTTATCAGGTTCAGGCCAATATCCACTGAAAAACTATAATACAGGTTTTGAGGAGGAGCGATTTTTGAGAGTCTGGAACAAGTGACCTCTCAATAGTAAACACAAGGGAGGAGGTACTTAATACCTGTAGTGCTCCGGTTTAAATGGACCATCCGCACTCACGCCTATATAGTCTGCCTGTCCGGTTGTAAGACGGGTTAGTTTTACACCAAGCTGATCAAGGTGTAACCTGGCGACTTCCTCATCCAGATGTTTGGGCAGTCTGTAAACTCCCGTTTTATAATTATCCCTGTTCTTCCAAAGGTCCAGCTGGGCTAATGTCTGGTTGCTGAAGGAATTACTCATTACGAAAGAAGGATGGCCCGTAGCACATCCGAGGTTAACAAGGCGGCCTTCTGCCAGCAAAAAGATTTCATGTCCGTCAGGGAAAACATATTTATCAACCTGGGGTTTTATATTTATTTTAACAATTCCTTTCATAGTGTTAAGACTGTCGACCTGAATTTCATTATCAAAGTGGCCAATATTACAGATAATAGCCTGATCCTTCATTTTCATCATGTGTTCGAGACGTATGATATCAAGGTTACCTGTGGCGGTCACGAAAATATTACCCTCATCAAGAGAATCTTCAACCGTCTTAACTTCAAAACCTTCCATTGATGCCTGCAAAGCACAAATCGGATCAATCTCAGTAACAATCACTCTTGCCCCATAAGCCCGCATCGATTTTGCGCATCCTTTTCCAACATCTCCATAACCGCAGATAACAACTACTTTACCGGCAATCATAACATCTGTGGCTCTTTTAATACCATCGGCAAGTGACTCGCGGCATCCGTAAAGGTTATCAAATTTAGATTTAGTGACCGAATCATTAACATTTATCGCAGGGACAAGAAGTTCGCCATTTTCCATCATCTGGTAAAGCCTGTGAACACCTGTTGTTGTCTCCTCAGATATCCCTTTCAGTTCACTTACAGCCCTGTGCCATTTGCCCGGTTCCTGTTCAAGAATATTCTTCAAAGTATCAAAAATAATCGCTTCTTCTTTGCTTGAAGGATTTTTTCGGAGGATTGTCGGATCATTCTCAGCTTTATAACCGAGGTGTACAAGTAATGATGCATCACCCCCGTCATCAACAATCAGATTGGGGCCCTTACCATCAGGGAAAGTGAGTGCCTGAGCGGTACACCACCAGTATTCCTCAAGAGTTTCACCTTTCCAGGCAAAAACAGGTATCCCTTTTTCAGCAATAGCGGCAGCAGCATGGTCCTGGGTTGAAAATATATTACAGCTGGCCCACCGGACATCAGCCCCAAGTTCTGCAAGTGTCTCAATCAGAACTGCAGTCTGAATAGTCATATGCAGCGATCCTGTTATCCTTGCTCCCCTTAAAGGTTTTTCAGCAGAGTATTTCCTCCTGATAGCCAGAAGCCCCGGCATCTCTTTTTCTGCAATTTCAATCTCCTTGCGTCCAAAAGCTGCAAGTGAAAGATCTTTCACCTTATATTGTATTGTTCCGGCAGTGGCATTCATATAATTCATTTTAGAAATTTTGCTGCAAAGTTAACAATATTTCAAATGTTTAAGTCCCCGACAGCAGTTTCAATGCAATCTGTTTGTCGAGTTTCATCCGGTCAGTCAGATTGTCAACACTATCGAAGTGTTTCTCGTCTCTGAGCCTGTACCTGAAAAATACGCTTATTTCCCGGCCATAAATATCCTCTTCAAAGTTGAATATGTTCACCTCAATTGTTCTTTTACCAGGGTACCTCTGCACCGTCGGATTAAATCCGATGCTCAGCATGCCGCTTAATAACCGGTCTTCAATCTGAACCATCACTGCATAAACACCGTCGGCCGGAATTAGTTTAAACTTTTCCGAAGGTTTTATGTTTGCTGTTGGGAAACCCAGATCGCGGCCAACCCCTTTCCCGTGTACAACAGTCCCTTTAACCGAGTAAGTATATCCCAGCAGCTCATTTGCGATTTCAGGTTGTCCTGCAAGCAATGCATCGCGTATTGACGTTGAGCTGACTATTCCTTCTTCAGAAATAACTTCATTTATCTGTTCGACTTTAAAACCATACTTTTTTGCACACTCGCCGACTGACTTATAATTACCCATCCTCAGCCTCCCAAAATGATGATCATAGCCAACGATTAAATGCTTTGTTCCTATTCTTTCCACAAGGATTTCCTTTACAAAATCACAGGCATCCATTTTGCTCAGTGTCTTTGTAAACTTCATAATTATCATGTTATCAATTCCCGCCTCCTCAAGAAGCTTCTTTTTCTCCTCTATTGTAGTCAGTAAGGAAAAGCCTTTCCTGTTTTCTGAAAGCACAAGCCGTGGATGAGGTTCGAAAGTTACAACTACCGATTCACCATGGGATCTCTCTGCGCATCGAACCAGGTAGTAGAGTAATGCTTTATGACCCTGGTGGACCCCGTCAAAAATCCCAAGGGTAACAACCGGATGAGCAAGATCAAGATTTTTATATCCAGTATGCACTCTCATAATTGCAACAAATAATGGTTGCAAAATTAGTAAAGGCCAGGAAAATAGAACAACTAAATGATTTTGTTTTCGTATTTTTATGGAAAGATATCCAATATACTGATCACTATGAGTCCTGCTAAATTTTATTTATCTGATCCATGGCTTGAGCCATTTAAAGGTATAATTGAAAGCCGGATGAGTAAATGCCTTGCAAAAGAGAGTCATCTCTCCGGCGAAGGTTCATTGAAACAGTTTGCGATGGGGCATTTCTATTATGGCCTCCACTTTATTAATGATATGTGGCTTTTCAGGGAGTGGGCTCCAAATGCGACCAGCATTTTCCTTATCGGTACATTCAGCAAGTGGAAAGAGAAGCCGGAATACAGAATGGAAAGAATCAATTCTTATGGCGACTGGGAGATAAAAGTGCCCAAAGGTTCCCTGAATCATGAAGATCTTTTCAAACTTTCTGTTCACTGGGAAGGGGGCAAGGGGGAACGGATTCCTTCTTATGCCAGCCGGGTAGTACAGGATGAAAGAACAAAAATATTCTCAGATCAGGTATGGCACCCTGAAACACCTTACAAATGGGATGTAGAAGACTTCAACGCTCCTTCCACTGCTCCTGTCATTTATGAAGCTCATATAGGTATGGCCACGTCTGATGAAAAGCTTGGCACTTACAAAGAATTTACTGAAAATGTATTGCCTGCCATAATAAAATCCGGTTATAACACTATTCAGCTGATGGCTATTCAGGAGCATCCCTTTTATGGATCATTCGGTTACCATGTATCAAGCTTTTTTGCTGCATCATCAAGATTTGGGACACCCGAAGATCTGAAAGCGCTTGTTGACAAAGCACATGGGTCAGGCATAAGAGTAATAATGGATCTGGTTCATTCTCATTCAGTTAAAAATGTCAATGAAGGGCTGGGGCTTTTTGACGGCACTACCGGACAGTATTTTCATTCAAATGAAAGGAGAAACCATATTGCCTGGGATTCGTTATGTTTCGATTATGGAAAAGACAGTGTAATCCATTTTCTCCTTTCAAATTGCAGATACTGGCTTGAGGAATACAAATTTGACGGATTCAGGTTTGATGGTGTAACAAGCATGATTTATTATAATCACGGGCTGGAGAAAAATTTTACTTCCTATAATGATTACTTTGACGGAGGGCAGGATGAAGATGCTCTCATTTACCTTTATCTGGCCAATAAGCTGATCCACGATTTCAAACCAGGCGCAATGACCATAGCGGAAGAGATGAGCGGGATGCCTGGATTAGCTTGTGATACTACCCGTAAATGTTATGGTTTTGATTTCCGGCTTTCAATGGGTGTACCTGATTTCTGGATCAAACTGGTGAAAGATACTCCTGATGAGAGATGGGACACGGGGCAACTTGTCCATGAACTCACCCAGCACCGTCCGGAGGAGAAGATAATTTCCTATTGTGAATCGCACGACCAGGCACTCGTCGGCGACAAAACACTTATATTCAGAATGTTAGATGCCGAAATGTACACTGGTATGACTAAATCTCACCATAGTTTTACTATCGACCGCGGGATAGCATTGCATAAAATGATAAGACTTATCACGTTCAGTACTGCCGGAGGAGGTTATCTTAATTTTATGGGTAATGAGTTTGGTCATCCGGAATGGATAGATTTTCCGCGTGAAGGAAACAACTGGAGTTATAAATATGCCCGTCGTCAGTGGCAGCTTGCCTTTGACAAAGATCTTAAATATTCGTTCCTTCTGAAATTCGATAATGCAATGGTACGGCTTCATAAAGATTTCAGAATTCTGGATGATAATACGGTAAACAGGATTTATGAAAACAACTATGATAAGGTAGTTGCTTTTACAAGAGGTGAGTTTTTACTTGTTTTTAATTTTCACCCGACTAATTCATTTACTGATTATGGCATCCCCATAAAAGGCAAATTCAGTATTATCCTTGATTCCGATGATCCTGAATTTGGTGGGTTTGACCGTATCAACAGGACATCCTATTATACATCCACCCGAAAAGCAGAAAGGCCGGCTCTCGACCAGCCTTTCTACCTTTACCTTTACCTGCCTTCAAGGACTGTAATTGTTCTGAAGAGGGAAGCAGTAAGAAGGGCAACAGATCTTTAATCGATCCACCGAAGCAGATAAAAATCCTGTCTGTGAGGCAGGTCTTTGTGCTTTGGATACAATCTTATGCCATAGAAAAAAGTACCTGCTTTTTCCGGAATGAGGTTTGCCCGGTATAGGCACTTCCCATTTTTACTATTTACAAGCTTAAACTCCTGGCTGTCTGCATACTCATATTCACCGTTCTTATTAAGCTGGGTAAAAACGAACTCCACTCCTACATATTCCTTGGGAATTTTCTTAATATCAAGAGCTATTTCAGACCTGTAATCATGGCCGGAATGATAGACATTCTCCTCGGGCTTCTCAAAATTATAATTAAGAACTTCAATATTATCCCATTCTTCCACCATTGTTTTTTTCCATGCCGCCATTTCTTTAGCTTTTTCAAAATCATTGGCTGTCAGGTATTTATTTCTTTCCCACAATTTGGAATAGTATTTTTCGTAATAATCATCGATCATCCTTTTCATGGTGAACTCCGGGGCAATCTTCACCATAGTGTTTTTAATACGACTTATCCATTCAACCGGAACACCATTTTCATCAAATGAATAATATGCCGGAACAATTTCATATTCAAGCATATTATATATTGTTTCCGCATCGATGTCATCCTGGAGATCCTGATTGGAGAATGTCCTTTTCTTAGGTAAAGCCCATCCTGCAAATGCATGATAGCCTTCCACCCACCAGCCGTCAAGGACGCTGAAATGAATTGTACCGTTCATTACTGCTTTTTCCCCGCTGGTCCCTGAAGCCTCCAGCGGCCTCGTAGGTGTATTCAGCCAGATATCGACACCTCTTACAAGGTACTTTGCCAGTTCGATATCATAATTTTCGAGGAAAATGACTTTCCCGGCAAACTGAGGCATCTGCGATATTTCAAAGACTCTCTTGATCAGGTCCTGCCCTCCGCCATCATGAGGATGGGCTTTCCCTGCGTATATAAACTGAACGGGTTTGTCGGGATTGTTAACGATTCTTGCCAGCCTGTCCAGATCCCTGAATAAGAGAGAAGCCCTTTTATAGGTTGCGAACCTTCTTGCAAAACCAATTGTCAGAGCTTTTTCATCAAGATGGCTGCTGATATTCAACAATGTACGCGGGCTAACGTGCTTTTCCATCATATCTGACTGCAGCCTCTTTCTTATGTTGATAAAGAGATTCTTTTTGAGAGTGGTTTTTATCTTATAGATTTTTTTATCATCAATATTATAAAGTTTCTCCCATTGGTTTCTGTCAGTCTGGTCGAAATTTACGGTACCTGTAAGCTCTTTATATACCTGCTGCCATTCGGGCGCTACCCATGTGGGATGATGTACGCCGTTCGTAACATAGCCGATATAAAGTTCTTCCTTAAGGTATCCCGGCCATAACTTATTAAATAATCCCTGGGTAACCTGACCGTGCAGTTTACTTACTCCATTTAATTCCTGCGACATATGAGTTGCCAGATAGCTCATGTTGAATTTCCTGTCGGCTTCTCCCTCACAACGACCAAGCGCCATAAGTTCGTCCCATGTTATTGAAAAACGGGCGTGGTAGTGTGAAATATATTTTCTAAGCATATCCTCTTCAAAGGCATCGTGCCCGGCAGGAACAGGCGTATGTGTAGTGAATAAGGTTGAAGATCTGATTGCTTCAAGGGCCTGGTTGAATGTGAGATGGTTTTCGGAAATCATTGTTCTGAGCCGCTCAAGGCTTATGAATGCAGAGTGTCCTTCATTGCTGTGATAGAGGTCGGGTTTCAATCCCATAGCCGTCAATGCCCTTATACCGCCAATCCCCAGAAGCAGTTCCTGTTTCAGTCTGTTTTCATGATCTCCACCGTACAGGTAATGGGTTATTGACCGATCCTCGGGTATATTATCCTCAAAATCAGTATCAAGCAGTACTAAAGTAACTTTACCTACTTTGGCTTCCCATAGCCGGGCAATTACGGTTCTTCCCGGCCATACAATGCTTATTGTAAGATTTTTACCATCGGGGCCTTTTATCGGATTAATGGGCAGCCTCGAAAACTCTTCAGCTTCAAAGATAGTAAGCTGTTCACCTTTGGGTCCAAGTTTCTGTTTGAAATAGCCAAATCTGTACAGGAGTCCGATACCTGTTATGTTGATATTTGAATCACTTGCTTCTTTAAGATAATCGCCTGCAAGGATGCCAAGACCACCCGAATAAGTTTTCAGACAGGGATGTATACCAAATTCCATGCTGAAGTAAGCAACAGATGGTTTATCTTTATCATCCGGCCTGCTCATATATTCAGAAAATTCATTGCTCACACCTTCCAGGTCCGCAATAAATTCTTCATCATCCTCCAGAACAAGTAATCGTTTATAATCAATTTTTTCAAGAAGTAATTTCGGGTTATGCGATACTTCTTCCCATAAAGAAGGATCCATTCTTCTGAATAAAGCTTCAGCTTCTGAATTCCACGACCACCAAAGGTTGGATGCTAATGTTTTTAAGAAGAGAAACTTATCCGGGACATCGCTCTGAACATAAATATCTTTCCAGATAGGAATCTGATGCGGTTTTCGAATCTGCAATCCCTGAATTTCAACAAATTGTTCAAATTCACGTGGTTCCTCTCTTCTTTCACTGCTATGAGTAAGCGCAATCTCATAAGCTTTAAAATAAAATTTTACAAGGTTATCCCACATTGCAATCCGTGAAATCTCATGGGCCTTCTTTCTTGCTTCCTTTATTTCCTTATCATCGAGATTAATAAATTTTCTGATAAAGTCTTTAATTTCAGCAACAACCCTGGTTTCATTATCATCAGTTCTTTCGATTACAGCCATTCCGTTTCCGGGATCTTTGAAATACTCCTTCACCCATAGTCCAAAACCTGAGAGGGATGTAGTCACAGTCGGGATAGAGAACATAAGGCTTTCGAGGGGAGTATATCCCCATGGCTCATAATAGGAAGGGAATATCGTAAGGTCAAACCCTATAAGAAGATCATAATATGACATATTAAATATGCCATCATTGCCGTTCAGGTACGATGGCACAAAAATAATTTTAACCTTGGAGCCCTGGCTGTTGGTAAGTTCGTTACTTTGTATGCTGCTCAGTACAGGATCTGATGAAGGATAATGCAGGCAATGTGTCAGATACCTGTCGACGCCATTTATTGGCCCATTATGATACAGATATTCAACCAGATCCTGCCGGGGGCCTTTATGATATGCAGGGATCAGAATAAAAGCAACACATTCTTTTGACAGGTTATCTTTTTTATTAAGCTCGCCGAGAGACTCAATAAAAATATCAACACCCTTGTTCCTGAATTCATATCTTCCGCTGTTGGCAAGATAGATACAACTTTCTGGTAATGAATAGCCTAATACGGCTTCGGCAACTTTTTTAAGCTTGTTCCTGGCAGCCAGCCGCATTTCTTCAAAAGTCTTTTCGCCGGGAACAAAAGAATCCTCAAAACCATTCGGAGTAACAATATCCACATCTTTTCCGAGGAAAAATGAACATTCTCTTGAGGTAATTTCACTTACTGTGGTAAATACGTCAGCTTCAACCGCTGATAGTTTTTCAAGCGACTGCTTTGCCAAAACGTTAAACTCCCTTGATACCTGAACAGGATTATAATCCTTCATTTTACCATACAAGGGTCTGTTATTTCCGGCAATACACCTGCCAAGGACAGTTGCATGGGTTGTAAAAGCGGTAGCAATCCATGGAGCATTCATTTCAAGATAAAGTATTCCCGTACCTGTCATCCACTCATGAAACTGTGCAATGATATTATGGCGATCGTGGTAAAAAGAGGTAAAGCTTTCAATGACTTTTCCTGCAGCATATCCAAACAGAGCAGGTTCTACATAATCCCACTGCCCTGTTATGCTATCCAGCTTATAGGTTTCCCAGAATTTTGCAAAAATCTCATTCTGCTGGCCGAAATAAGGAGTAAAGTCAAGGAGTAAAACAATGGGCTTTCCTGCAATATTCCACCTTCCGGTTTTAACCCGGAGTCCGTCATTTGCAGCCAGGGTTTTCCATTCAGCGAAAAGAGCATCGTCAGGAATAAACTCAGGATTGGTAACCTCCTCTCTCCATACATCCGGTCCGATTAATATGTAATTATCTCCAATTTCATTGACAAGGTTCAGTGCTTTTGTTGAGATTACAGTATGAATTCCTCCGACTTTATTACAAACCTCCCAACTGGTCTCAAAAACTAGTTCAACATTCATTATTACTTCTATTGGTTCAGATTATTAATAGCAATTTAATTCGTCCCTTCGGCTTAAGATTCTAAAAATATTTTAAGGTGCGTGCCTCCCGGGGGGTCAGGTTTTTTTCCCTGACTTATTCAAAGGTGTTTTCTTAGGGGATGATTTCTTCTGCTTCCCTGTAATTATTTTTGTAAGAGGCTTTTTATTCCCCGTATTCTTTTTCATTTTCTCAATCTCATTTGATTGCTGATCGATGATCAATTCTTTCTCGTGGATAAGATTATTAAGTTTGGATATTTCGTTTTGTTCAGCAATGTCAGGAATAAATCTGTTAAGGCGCAGTTCAAAGTCGCTTAGGACATTCATATAATTCATAAATGCATCGTATGGGGTATCATACGGATTAAAATATGCATGAACTGCCCCATCGGAAAAGAATTTGGTTGCCATATAGTAAAAGTGATCGCTTGCCTGTAAATATTCCCAGTCTTTTCTTATCTGGATGTCATTGCATCTGTTAACTTTATCTGAAAGCTGGTAAAGTTTATCAAGGGCGGCCACCTGCAATTCATTTCCATGCCAGGCTGTGATATCCCGTTCTTCGTCAGCCCATGAGATGGGAGATGGTACGCTTATTGCCGAAACCGGTTGAAGATATTCGGTTATTTCTGTAGGAGTCATAAACCGGTAAGGAGTCTTTTTCAATACCGATCCCGGCAAATGACTAAGGAAGTCAAATATCCCGGTCTCTTTCTTGTTGTGTTCCCCAAAGGTTTCATAATCGAGGAAAACATTAAGAAGTTCACTTTTGGGGGCAAGTTTATTGAGCCAGGTAGCATATTTATCTGTTGTAAGAGGCCATTCGTTCCAGCCTTTGTTTGAGAATCTGAACGCAATGTCATCACTCAGGACAAAATTTCTGAGGAGCACTTTGAGTCTTGGATTTATGGAATTACAATACAAAAAATTTGGACTCTTCCAGCCCAGCACGTGCTTGGCTCCTTCGGTCAGCATCGATTTAAAACCCATATCAGCAACCCATGAGCCTATCAGGTCTGAATAGATCAGTTCGGTATTTCTGAAGGAGGTGGGGTCCACTCCAAGGAACTCTTTAACCATATCTCTGTGAACACTGACCTGCCGTTCAAATTCACTTCTTGTTTTGATTGATGCAAGGGAATGAGATTCCGTTTCTGCAAGAAATTCGACCATTCCCGTATCAGCAAGTTTTTTAAATGATTCAAGCACCTCCGGCGCATAAAGACGAAACTGGTTTATTACCAGCCCTGTCAGTGAAAAAGTGACCTTAAACTTACCTTTGTTTTTTTGGATAAGGTCAAGAATTATTTCATTAGCAGGAAGGTAGCAGTTCTCTGCCACTTTTCTCATGATTGATTCGTTTGAAAAATCATCATAATAATAATGGTCATGTCCCAGGTCAAAAAACCTGTATCGTTTTAGCCTGAAAGGCTGATGAACCTGAAAATAAAAGCATATAGCCTTCTTAGTTGTTGCACTCATATCTTGTTCTTATTTTGCCAAATCACTCTGTAATAAATATCTCTGACATGTCTTGCTGAATTGTCCCACTTGAGCCTTACCACTTCCTCTTTCCCGTTTTTGATAAACATTTTTGCCAGAGCCGGATAAGTCAGAATTCCATAAATAGCATCTGCCATAGCATCTATATCCCAGAAGTCAGTTTTTACTGCGTGAGTAAGTATCTCCGAGACTCCCGATTGTTTGCTTATTATTACCGGAACATTGGATTGCATTGCTTCAAGGGGTGAGATGCCAAAAGGCTCAGAAACAGAAGGCATAATATACACATCGCTGAGATTTAACATTGTAAATACATCTTTCCCTTTCAGAAATCCGGTAAAATGAAATCTGTCTGTTATTTTCAGTGCAGCAGCCCGTCTCATCATTCTTTCCATCATGTCGCCGGAACCGGCCATAACAAACCTTACATTAGGTAATACTTTCAGGAGTTTGTTGGCTGCTTCAATAAAATACTCCGGGCCTTTTTGCATCGTGATCCTGCCCAGGAACGTAACTACCTTATCATCAAAACCTTTTCCAACTGAAATGTCCTGCGATATCTTTACAGGTTCAACAGCATTATAAACGGTTTCAACTTTATCAGGATTAATATTGTATTTATTAATTACTATGTCGCGTGTGAGATTGCTTACGGTTATTATTTTTGAGGCTGCATCCATCCCCTGTTTTTCGATCCTGTAGACATCGGGATTAACGTTCCCGCCGCTTCTGTCAAAGTCAGTTGCATGTACATGAATTACAAGCGGTTTACCCGATACTTCCATTGCTGCTATCCCGGCCGGATAGGCAAGCCAGTCATGAGCATGTATTATGTCAAAAGTGTTTTCCTCTGCAATTACTGAAGCTACTACCGCATATTTATAGATCTCATCCATCAGCGAGCTATCGTATTTTCCGGAAAAATCGACAGTACCCTTATCATTGGTCTGAACAACAAGTCGGTAATCCGAAACTTCTGAATTTATTCTGGTATAGTATTCTTCAGGATCGGTGTAAGGTACAATTCTGGAAGAAACCTCTATCTTTTCAATCGGGTGTCTTGATCCTTTGTAATGAATCTGCTTGAATGCCACCTTGACATGGTTCGCACCAATAAGCCTGACCTTGGACTTTGCCTCATCTCCCCATGCTTTCGGGACCACAAAAATGACTTCGAGGTCATCCAGGACTGACATTCCTTTTGTAAGACCATAACTGGCAGTGCCTAATCCACCGGAAATATGCGGTGGAAATTCCCATCCAAACATTAAAACACGCATATCATACCTGAATTATAAATTAGCATACTTGTTTTCAAGCAGATCAATTATCCTCAGCACTTCACCTACGCTCCATGCCTGTGAAATAGTACCATTGGGAGCATGAGGGGGATCTCCGTCATAGATTTCCGAAATCGTGCTTACGCCATGCTCACTCATTACCTCTTCCAACCCGTAAATTAACCGTTTAACTTTCTGAAAACCCTGCCTACCATACACCTTAAGCCAACCCTCGCAGAAAGGTCCCAGCAGCCAGGGCCATACTGTTCCATTATGGTAAGCGGTATCGCGGTCCTCCTGTGTTCCCCCGTAAGTACCTTTATAACGCGGATTTCCCGGAGATAATGTCCTTAAGCCTCTGGAAGTGACAAGTTCTTTATCTGCAATATCAAGGATCCTTTTCATTTCATCCTTTGAAAGCATTGAATACGGGAGAGAAACAGCAATTACCATATTAGGTCTTACAAAGTGGTTCTTGCCTTCTTCATCATTTACATAATCAGCCATATAACCCCTTTGGTGGTCACAGAACATTTCATGAAATGACTTGTTTATCAGTTCTGGCAGTTTCTCGTATTCCTTAATAAACTTTTTATCTTTCCCCTCTTTTGAACTCTCAAGTGCAAAACAGACAGCATTATACCACAGAGCATTGATCTCTACAGCGTAACCTTTTCTTTGTGTTACCGGATTGCCATTTACAACCGCGTCCATCCAGGTAAGTGATTTTCCGGGAGCATCGGCATAAATAAGTCCGTTTTCTCTCATGCTGATATTAAAGGTCGTCCCATACCTGTAAGCATGAATTACTGATTTTAAGGCTTCCCCATACCTGATCCAGGCGTCGGCACCCCCATAAACTAGGTATTGCTGGACTGCCCAGAAGAACCACAAAGGAGCATCGACGGAATTAAAAGCAGGGTTTCCCTCATTACCCATATTTGGAAAGAGGCCGTCTTTCATTCTTGTTACCTGTGTATCCAGCACCTCCCTGTAAAGTTCAAGTTTGTCTTTACGGGCCAGAGCCAACCCGGGAAGTGCAATAAAAGTATCCCTTCCCCAGGATCCGAACCAGGGAAAGCCTGCAATTATATAGGTCTTATCAACACGTTTTTCAATAAATTGCTGGGCAGCAGTTTCCAGACAATGGGTGAAACTGTTCCGGGGAGTCTTACCTGAAACGGTTCTTGTGAATTTGGCTTTCAGCCCTGATGGCTTCTCTGCTTTTGTCGAAGCTGAAAATACTATTACATCTCCTTCCTTTGCATCAACTTCAAAAAATCCCGGAGTAAAAAGATCTTCTGAATAATCATATCCCCGTTTCTGTTCTTCAGTATACTCAACCCCAAGATACCAGTCGGGGACATGGATAAACTCAGCTTTGGTTGAAAACTGCATATTTAAATCAGGGAATCCATCATACATTTTCGATTTAATCCCATTTTCAATAAAGTCAACTTTTGTATTGGCAGCCATATTGGCATGAGTAAGTTCATGAATAGACCTGAAAGCAAGGAAAGGTCGTATCTGAAGCTTCATGGGTTCAGATGCTTCCATAATTGTGAATCTTGCCAGATACTGTTCCTCATAATGAACAAGAAGCCGTTCCTGTTTAAGGATAACTCCACCCACCCGGTAAATTCTTGAAGGTATTGTTTCCATTTCCAGCGCCTCAATATATTTATGACCCTTTGGGCTGAAATAATCACCTTTATATTTTCTTATACCTGTATTGAAGCTCTTTTCATTATAAACCACCGTCACATCAAGGGATGAAAGAAGAACGTGTCTTTCCCCTCCCAAAGCATCCACAGGGCAAACAAGAAGACCATGATATTTCCGGGTGTTACAGCCGACAATAGTTGTCGACGAGTAGGACCCTGCCCTGTTTGACCTTATTATTTCCCTTGATAATGAATATTCAAGATTAACTACCTGTTCCTTTTCAAACTTAATGTAACTCATAACCTTATCTATTAATTCAGGTATTAAAAAGTCTTTTAAGATACGTTTTTATATTGAAGATTACAATATAATCATACCTGGAAAAAAATATTCCTTTTACTTTTGAAGGTATCCGCCGATACCTTACAATTATCATAATAATGGGATCCTGACACTGACAGATTAAAAAAAGAATAACTTTGCATTTCAATAAAAAGTTTTAATTAATTAATTTTATTCTGAATGAGTCGAAAGCTTATTTTATTCCTTCTGGCAACAACAGCGCTTGCAGCCTGCCGGAATAATGTGGTAGAGATTAGCGGAAAACTCGAAAATCCCGGGCAGGGAGAATATATTTTCCTTGAAGAACTTAAATCCAATGAGCTTCTGACCGTCGATTCCATTATGATTTCTGATGATGGTAGCTTTTATTTTAAAAGAGAGGTTAATTTTCCTTCTTTTTACCTGCTCAAAATTAATGAAAATAACTTTCTTACAATGCTTCTTGAGCCGGGTGAAGAAATAAAATTAAGTTCTGTTCATGATTCATTGAATTTTCCGTCACTAATTACCGGCTCTGAAGGGACCAAATTGCTGGTTGATTATAATAAGGAATTAAGAAGGGTAATAAGCAAGCTGAGCAGTTTAAGCGATATATATAATGAGAACATAGGCAGTCCCGGGTTGCCGGCGGTAATTGATTCCCTGGATAGCCTGGCTCAGAATCACCTAAATGAAATTAACTTATATACAAGGAAATACATTGATGATAACATCACATCCCTTGTGAGTCTTATGGCTTTATACCAGCAGGTCTCTCCGAATGTTTATGTCCTTGATCCTTCCAAAGATCTGTCATATTTTTTAAAAGTCGATTCCTCATTATATGCCAGATATCCTGAATATGACCAGGTCCAGATCCTGCATAACCAGGTGAAAGAGTTCTTAACCAAATTCGAGAATCAGAGTCAGGTATCAGTTGAAAATGGTGAAAAAATGATTGCACCGGAGATTTCACTGCCCTCTCCTGAAGGTGATACAATCAGACTTTCATCAACACGAGGGTCGGTTGTTCTGCTCGATTTCTGGGCTTCGTGGTGCCCTCCATGCAGAATGGAAAGCCCCAACCTGGTTTATGTTTATAAAATGTATCACAAAAAAGGATTTCAGATTTATCAGGTATCGCTTGACAAAACAAAAGAAGCCTGGCTTAAGGGAATTAAGGAAGACCATCTGGAACAATGGATACATGTCAGCGATGTCCAATACTGGAACTCTGTGGTGGTTCCAATGTACAAAATTGAGTCTATTCCTGCTAATTACCTCATCGACAAAGATGGCCGTATAATTGCTTCAAACCTCAGAGGCGACGCTTTACAGAGGAAGCTTGCAGAACTTTTTAAATAGTCCGAACACATTTTTAAAACGGGTAATCTTATTTGTATAATGAAAAGATTTCTTATTATTCTGTTGCCTTTCATGGTATTGACCGGATGTCATAACAAAGATTCTTTCACGATTACGGGGAAAATAAATGTAAAACCTAAAAAGTCAGTTTATCTGAACAGGGTAAATATTGATACGCCTGTTTTTCTGGATTCCGCAAAAATCAAGAAGGATGGGAAGTTTCATTTTAAGGTCAGGGCAAAAGATCCCGACTTTTACCAGCTGGGATATTCAGACAATGATTTCATGACTATCCTTGCGGAACCCGGAGAAAAGATAAAGATTGAATTTAAAGGAGAGAACCTTTATAACAACTATTCTGTTACAGGTTCCGAAGGATCGGAAAAGATCACAATGCTCAACTTCCGTTTGGCGGAGACAAAGCAAAAACTCGACTCACTCAGGGTTGTTTATGATAAAGCTTCAAAAGAACCGGGATTTGAAGAAAAAGGCCCCGTGATCAATAATAAATATATAGATGTTTTGAAAGATTTACGAAAAAAGAATATTGAGTTCATTATTACAAACCTGAGCTCAATGGCTTCAATAATGGCCTTGTATCAGAAGGTTGACGAAAACTCATATGTTCTATATGATCAGCGTGATCTCCAGTATCTTAAGCTGGTTACAGATTCTCTTACCCGTGCCTACCCTAACTCAGTACATGTTAAAGCTCTTGCGGAGGATTTTAAAAATGAAATGAGCAGGATGTATGCAAGGCAAATTGAAAATCTTGCCAGATCAACACCTGAAGTAAAGCTCGATCCGAACCTGGAGGATATTAACGGAAGGAGAGTAGCGCTATCTTCTCTGAAAGGTAAAATTGTACTTCTGACATTCTGGTCAGCGGCATCAAAAGAGTGCGTTGCCGAGAACCTTCAGTTAAAGGATTATTATAAGAGCTTTAAAAACAAAGGTTTTGAAATTTACCAGATCAATCTCGATACAAACGAGGAGGTATGGAAAAACGGGGTAAAATTTGATGAGCTGCCATGGATCAGTACCAGGGAAGATGATCCTCTTAATCCGGAAAATGCCAGAATCTTCAATGTCAGATCATTACCTGCCAATTACCTTTTTGACAGAACGGGAACAGTTATTGCCTCCAATTTGCATGGCAAGGCACTTCAGATAAAACTTAACCAGATATTCAATAATTAAATTTTTATTGTGAAGGAGAGCAGTAAAATATTTTTTGCCTCTGATTTTCATCTTGGACTTAAAGCGGGAAGAGATCCCCTTGAAAGAGAAAAGAAAATTGTCAAATGGTTAAATAATATAATACCTGAGGCAAAGGAAATCTATTTTCTCGGGGATGTATTTGATTTCTGGTGGGAGTACAAATTAGTTGTTCCGCGGGGTTTTACAAGGTTCCTTGGAACAGTATCGTCCATAACAGATTCTGGTATTCCGGTCCATTTTTTTACAGGGAATCATGACATGTGGATAACTGACTATCTTTCATGTGAATGCGGAGTTATCTGTCACACAACTCCGTACACAGCTGTTTTTGACAGCCGTAAATTCTATCTGGCTCATGGAGAGGGACTTGGATCTGATAACCTGGGATATAAGATCCTGCTTTCGATATTCAGGAATAAGCCTTTACGGGTTCTTTATTCATCAATGCATCCACGTATTGGCGTGGGATTCGGACACAACTGGTCGCTGCATTCAAGACTGGGTAAAGGAATAACCCTTGATTTTCTGGGTGAGGAGAAGGAGGATCTTATAAGACATTCAAAATCTGTTTTGAAAAACGAGAATTTTGACTATTTCATTTTTGGTCATCGTCATTTACCAATGACTTTCAGGCTTAAGGAAGGTCCCGAAATTGTTTTCCTTGGCGACTGGGTAAAAAACGGAAGCTATGCAGAATGGGATGGCGAGACCCTGATTCTTAAAGAAATTCATTAATCACCATTTTCCCCGACTTTAACTGTCAGAGTATAGTAAGAATAGAGGTCATTTACAGATTCAAAACCGTATTCAAGCCTGCTTCCTGATTTGCGGGCAATATCAATGAACCCCATATTCCCCGTACTGTCAGTATCAATAGTCTGATCCGACAACGATTTTAAAAACAATTCTTTAAGACCCGACTGGGTACTTTCATTGATCAGATCAAGTTTTGTCTTAAGGTCATTTATTCCTGAGTTCAGGATAAGATTACCTGTTGATAGAAGGAATTTTTCATTTTCCAGTCCTATTATTGCTACTGGTAATCCGAATTCTTCTCCGGGTTGCCGGCCCGGATTATATTTTGAAACATTCTCGAGAATTTCCACCAGGATACTGAAAATTCTCTTTCTCAGCTTTGTATCAACATCATCTTCAGAAAGCCTTGTCTCAGTCAATGACAGGACCTCTTCCCCTACTTCTGGTGAAAAATGGCCTGACCATGCCATATAAATTCTGTTTTCAGCCATCATTCGTTCAATCTTAATGACAGCATCACTTTTAAATGAAGTTATTTTGTCTCCTGAGTTTACTCCCATTCCTGAGGAGTTGACTGTCTTGCTTAAAATAAAATATGTAAAGTCTTTATCAAAGGGAACAAAGTCAAAATCGAGTTTATTTCCCGTTTTGACTGCCATTTCAAGTAATCCCAGGCCCGCGCCTCCCTTCTTGCTGAATTCAGCATTCCCCAGGATTTTAAGGTATTGGGCTTTAATATCCGAAATGTCGAGTTTATTGATCTGAACCAGCCTCTCTTCGAGATCGCTGACATTTCTGGTTTCAATCATATTCCCGGTAGTAATTGTGTACCCGTCATCAGTTCTTGAATAAGTAACAACAGACATGTCGGCATGATGTAAGTGTTCGCCATGTTTTACAATGTTCTGAAGACTTTCAAGAACGAACATAAAAAGTCTTTTACGCCCTGTTATTCCATAGGAATCATCCTTCATCTCATTTTCAATAAGTGTGAGAAGGGGAAGGGAATTCTTTTCGGTAATCTCTCCCCTGTAAACGAACATAAGACGT
>CAYPKL010000450.1:0-4148 GCA_964411285.1 uncultured Rikenellaceae bacterium | reverse complement strand
CCTGGCACCAACAAAAAATACCAACAATTTGGATTCGTCTGGTTTGATTTTCTTCAAAATCCGTCCTTCTTTGACCACTTCAAAAGAAGGTCTGAAAACTTTTAACATATCAGAAATCCACATCAAACTATTTCAGGTGTAGTGTTTGTCTGAAAAAAGGGAGGAGTTTAAAGGGATCTAAAAAACTGCTTCATGCTCATGACAAGACAGTGAAAAACTTGACTTTGATAAAATCAGGTTGTAATTTTAGTAAATATATCTTTCAAACTTATAATAATAGAAATATAAAGAATTCAACTCTTATTATAGTTTTGGCTTTTTTATCCAGTTTGATCACTTCCTGTGAAAAAGATCCTGATCCATATTCCAAAATTGTCACCGACAATCCACTCAAATCACATATTGACAGCCTTGTTCATAATACTTTTAAGGATTATGCTATTAAAATTGAAACAGCTGGTTTTTCTATTGCAGTCATAGATGGAAGTCAAATAAACTATTACAACTATGGTGAAACAAAAAAAGGTAATAAAACACTTCCTGATGAAAATACATTATATGAACTCGCCTCAATAACAAAGCCCATATCTGCTGAAGCTTTGCTCTATTGGCTGAACCAGAATTCAATTGACATTAATACAGCTATTAAAACATATTTGCCTCAAAAATTATCACCTAATTTAAGCCTTAATGGTGTGGATGTTACTTTTAAACACCTGCTAAATCATACCAGCGGAATGCCAACATCTGCAGACGACATACCACCAATAAAAGACCTTATCACGGACTACGACTCCACAAAGTTATATAATTATAAAAGTAGTCATCCTCTGTTAAGAACACCAGGTACACTTCCAACGACAAAACAAGAGGCAGATGCATTTTATAGTACTGTTGCCTATGTGGAAAATAATAGAAAAGGAAAAATTCCCTTGGATCAATCTAGTCGAGCTTGACCATAAAAATCAAATTTGGGAACGATATGGAGTTACAAGATCCGCAGGAGCAACTTTTCTCATAGACAAAGTCGGTAAAATTTTAGCGATTGATCCCACGGCTGAAGAGGTTAGAAAAATCCTTAATGACAAATTAAAATAAACCATTCACATATAAGGCCGATGGTATTAAATGTAGTGCTTTAAGTGTGTTTAAATATAAGTATAAATTTTGTTTGATTTCTTCTGTCAAAACGCTCCATTTTTGTCCAAAACCTGGCGGGTTTTTAATCTAAGTGTCTCGTCCTTATTTGACCACTATAAGACGGTCTGGAAACATGAACATATATAGAGGGACAACGAGGATTTAACTTAGTATTTGGGTGGTCATTTCATTCCGGCCAATTATGGTCAGAGGAACTTACTGTTTATTGTTAATATATTAACAGAGTGATTTTCAGAAATTTATACCATCAATTGTAGAGTTATATAGAAAATAATTGCATAAATTGACAATTATATTGTTCCTGAAAGCGAGAAGCGGTCGCCTGTGAAACTAAGATCAATATTTTTATCTTTTATTGGGAATAGACGAGGTCTGGCGTGAAATTCTGTGTATTTTTGTATATCATAATAGATGGAAGTGTTTATGCTGTAAGTACTTCAAATATAACTAATTAAGTTGTATATGAAGAACAAAAACCCCCTTTTTATGAAGAATTCAGGCTAAACAGAATGATATGTTCAGATTGATACTTTTTTCACTCATACTCGTTATTAACGGTTCGTTATTGTTTAGCCAGACCTCTTCTTTATTCCCACTGAAAGTCTCAGTATCAGGAAGATATTTTCTCAACGCTTCCAACAAACCTCATTTTCTCAAAGGGGATACACCATGGCAGTTGATAGTGGACCTGTCGGAGGAGGAGGCAAAATACTACTTCCGGAAGCGAATGCAGCAGGGTTTCAATTCCATACTGGTAGATATGCTATCAGAAGAGGCTAATATCATACAAAAAAAATGCGGGTGTACTCCATTCTCCGGGACTAATTTTGCTGCCATTAATGAACATTACTTTGACCATGCACTTAAAGTTGTGAACATTGCGCGAGAACACGGCTTCCTTGTCTTATGTACCGTTGCATACTGGGGATGTTGTGATGACAGCAATGGATGGAGAAATGAAATAGAAGCTTCCAACGACAGCAGCCTGTATATTTATGGTACTTATCTTGGCAGGAAGTTCAAAAATTGCGATAACCTTGTGTGGGTCCTCGGAGGTGATAACAGCACCGGCCGTGAAAGATATGATATAATCAGAAGAGCCATACGCAACCAGAATCCTTCTGCAATTTTCACATATCATACAAGGGAGGATGAATTGGCTTCACATCTAATGAATGATCTGGATATTGATGCCGTTTATGCATATTACCACGAAAAGACTTATGAACTTACGCAAAAGGGTTACCTTTTATCCACTAAACCTGTGGTATTTCTGGAAGGATTTTATGACAAGCTTGAAGGTACAAACTTCCGTTATGAAAAATGGGACAGCATTAAGGTGAGCATGACAATGCGTCAGCAAATGTACTGGTTTTTATTGTCAGGGGGATTGGGAGGTTTTATCAATGGTCATATTGAGCTCTGGGGATTTCCGGAGAAATGGAAGGAGATGTTGGAAACCAGAAACACTAAATCAATTCAGGTGTTCAATGAACTGGTCCAGGAATTGGAATGGTGGAATCTTGTTCCCAATTTTCCGGATAGCTCAAATACGATTATCATTAAAGGGAGGGGCGAATATGGCAGCCCGGGTTATATTCCTGTTTCTCTTACGAAGGATAATAGAAAAATGATAGCATACATACCATCAAATCATACTGGTGAATTTATGATAGATTACCGCCGTTTTTCCCTAAAACATGGGCAGGGTTTCTGGATTAATCCTGCAACTGGTGAAAAGTTCGATATACAAGCTCTGCCTTCCGACGGTATTTTCAAAATACCTGAAGACCGGCGTGACATGATAAATGACTGGGTTCTGGTGCTGCAAACATTTTAATGCTCTTGTTTACCAAGTATATCAATAGCGAGGTTTAACAACTTAACTTATGCATTTTGAACCAGATGAGAAAGCTACATACAATGTCATTAACATGATCAAACTTTTCCAAATTGGTTTCGAATGATAATTCTGTTCATCTGATAAGAATATTTTATCTTAAACAACGGCATCAGAAAATACAGTATTTAGAGGTGCCCTTTATAAATTAGGAACGAGAGATGCGAGAAACAATCAAAGCGCTTGCAGTGAGTACGGTATGTATTCTGGCGGCGGCAGCAGCGTACGGGATCTCTACTTTACGGGTCAGTAGTTACGGACACTATATTGAAACCACCTGTGGCATACCGTTCCTGTATCTAAATGATACGGAGTGGCTCCTGAATAGACATTCCGACACTGAAATCGGCGCCTTGCTGAATGACCGGAAGACAAAAGGTTTTACTGTCATTAAAATCGGCATCATGGGGTTGAATACCGGATACAAAACCTACGATAGACCCACAAAGGATTACAACGGAAAATATCCAATGGATAATAACATCGTTACTCAGTTGAACGTCGATTACTGGAATCGTTTATTGTGGATTGCCGATCAATGCGCTGCGAGAAGTCTTTATTTGGAGCTTACGATCGGCGGGCCCGGTAGACAAGAAGCAGGGAAGCCCTATTGCCATAACAATGCCGAATGCTACGAGTATGGACGGCAAGTCGGCCAAAAGTTCAGTGGCAAGACGAACATAATCTTCAACATTGGTCAGGACATGCCAGCTTCAGAGGGCGTTGGCCTTGACGGCTGGCGGGCCATTGCCGAAGGTGTTGCCGACGGGGTAAATGGTGTGAATAGCTACAACCAATCCGCCGATTACAGCACCTCTTTTATGCTGTTTCATCCCGGTGGTAATAGTCCTTATACATCATCCGGATCGTTTCCAAATGAAGGTTGGCTGGATGCACATTGTATAGAGGTTTATCATGATTATGCCCAGATCTATGGTGTGGTGAATGGAGACTATAACAGGTCCAATCCTGTTAAACCGGTGGTGATGTTGGAAGGCAGCTATGAGATGGATCCTAATAACGCATCCGGCACAGCAGTGAGCCCACACCATGTGCGGGTGGAGGCATGGCACACGTATTTTGCCGG
>CAYPKL010000449.1:0-4538 GCA_964411285.1 uncultured Rikenellaceae bacterium | reverse complement strand
GAATAATCCTGGCCTGACTGTTGAAATTGCTGGTTATACCGACGCTAAAGGCAGCAATGAATTTAATAAACGACTTGCGGATAAACGCGCTCAGTCTGTAATCGACTATCTCACATCATCAGGAATTGAGGGCACTATTTTTGTTAAAAGGTCCTTCGGTGAAACCAATCCCGTTGCAATCAATTTCAATCCCGATGGAACAGATAATCCTGAAGGAAGAAAATTCAACCGTAGAGCTACTTTCGGAATCGTAAATCCCCAGACAGGAATTGTTATCCGCCACGAAGCATTTACTCCTGAGTATATACGCCAATCCTATTCTATGCGATTCAGCATTGTCCTGTTGAAAACAAAAGAGATACTCGATCCTGCATATTTTAATAAACTAATCAAAGATGATATGCTCTTTATAAGGCCGGTAAAAACAGATTCCCTGAATTTTTACACCCTTGGAGTATTTAACAGCAAACCGGATGCAGAAAAATATCTTGAATTCGTTAAAGAAACCGGACTGACAGACGCTTACATTGTCAATCAGAATGATCTTGAAAATCAATCAGTCTCAATAACCAAACCTGTACCTGTTGTAAAAAACACTTATAACCGTAAAGTTTTTACCATACAGCTAAGAGCTACAAAGAACCCTATTGACATCAACAAAATGTTCAAAGGTTATAAGGGAGTCGTGGAAATTGTTGAGGGAGATGGCCTGTACAGGTATGTTTATGGCAAATATACATCGATCGGCAAAGCAAAAGAGGCGCTGGGCCCAATAAAAAAGGACTTTGAAGATGCCTTTATCAAGGAAACAGTAATGCCGTAGAATTGTGAATATAAATGTTATAGTTAAAAATGAAATACAAGGAAATAAGGCTTAGGGCACTGGAACCGGAAGACCTGGAATTGTTGTATAAATGGGAGAACAATGAATCGCATTGGATTATAAGTAATACCATAAAACCATTTTCAAGATATACCCTCAGACGTTATCTGGAGAATTCGCACAGGAGTATTTACGAAACCGGGCAGTTGCGTTTTATGATTGAACATATTCCCGATAATGTTACAATCGGGACTATTGATATTTTTGATTTTGATCCTTTCCACAACAGGGCAGGCCTTGGGATACTTATAGCCAACGAGGATTATCGCAGACAGGGGTATGCCTCAATGTCACTTAAATGCCTGATTGATTACTGCTTTAAAACATTACAGCTCCATCAGCTGTATTGTAATATCCTGGCAAATAATTGTGAAAGCATGGATCTCTTCAAGAAGCAGGGATTTGTTCAATCAGGAATAAAAAAGGAATGGATCAAAGCTTCGGAAGGATTTATCGATGAACATATCTTTCAGCTTATTAATGTTTAACCTCTGATTGCACAGAATATTTTAATTCCTCCTTTTTATACCTGATGCAAGAAGTCCGCATGCTGCAAATACATCAGCTCCTCTTGACTTACGTATTGAGGCAGAAATCCCTGAAATAACAAGCTCATGCTTAAAGTGCTGCATCCTTCCGGGAGAGGATGGAATATTTAAATCTTCCGTTAATGGGTGGTATGGAAGAAGGTTTATCCGTATCCTTGAATCGCGAAACATATCTTTCAGTTCCCTGAGATGCCTGTCGGTGTCATTTACATTATTTATCATCATATAGGCAATGCTGAAGCGCCTTTTCTTTTTAGCCGGGAACGTTTTCATCATATCAATTATGCCGGCAGCCGGATAAGTTCTTTCAACAGAAATTATCCTTTTGCGCTCCTCTGAAAAAGGTGAAAACAAACTTAAGGTCAGATTACACCCCGATTTTTCCAAAAATTCAACTACTCCGGGCTTTATCCCTACAGTTGAGATAGTTATATTGCCCTGGCTTATTGTTACCCCCCACTCTGCCGTAAATATTTCACAGGCTTTTAATACATTTTCGAGATTATCCATGGGTTCACCCATTCCCATGAAAACTATGTGATTGACCCTGCCGGCTTCAGGAAGGCTTATAACCTGATTTATTATCTCCCCGGCCTTAAGGTTTCCACGGAAACCATAAATTCCGGTCGCACAGAAGGGGCAGCCCATCCGGCATCCTGACTGGGTGGATACACAGACAGTGGTTCTTTTTTTTTCGGGAATGAAAACGGTCTCAAATTCCAATCCATTTTCATTTCTGAACAGATATTTTATGGAGCCATCCGATGATTCAATCATTCCAGCCGGTTTGAAAATTCCGGTTGAAAATATTTCGCTTAATATCTCTTTAAGCTTTTTCGGGATACCGGGAATCTGGGAAAAGTCACTTATTCTCTTTTTATAGATGTGGTTTGCAATGACATTTGCCTGAGCAACAGTGATTTCAAAGTGAGGTCTGACTGCCCGTATTATTTCATCAGGAGTCATTCCGCAAATACCTGTTCGGGGCATGTCTCAATTCATTTTAAAAAAAGAGGGTGTTCTTCTGAAACACCCTCAAATATCAATAAAGATATTCAGATTTTTATCAGAAGTTTACTTTAAATTCAACACGTCTGTTTTTGGCTCTGCCGGCAGCATTATTATTATCAGCCACAGGCATGGTCTCCCCGTAACCTTTTGCATTCATACGTACTTCTTCGACACCCTTGTCAGAAAGGTATTTTTTGACAGCCTGGGCACGTCTCTCCGACAAGTCAAGGTTTTTGGCATCATCGCCCACATTGTCGGTATGACCATTGATCTCCAGATTATACTCACTGTTTGCTTTCATTATCGATACCACATCATTAAGGATCGGATAAGAAGATGTTCTGATTACATCTTTCCCTGTTTCAAAAGTTATCCCGGTAAGAGCTTTCTCAAAAACCTTGATTGTCTCTTCTTTTATTGCAGGGCAGCCTTTATTTTCCTTGATTCCGAACACTGAAGGGCATTTATCATCACTATCAGTAACTCCGTCACCATCAGCATCAGGGCATCCTGCCAGTTCCTTTAAGCCTTTGACCGCCGGACACCTGTCTTCTGAGTCAATAATACCATCTCCATCAGAATCAGGGCAACCGTTATAAAGTGTCAGCCCTTTTACATCAGGGCATTTGTCATCAGAATCTTTAATTCCGTCGCCATCACGGTCAGGGCAGCCATTAAGGGCGGCTAATCCTTTTATATCAGGACAATTATCTTCGGAATCCTGAATTCCGTCACCGTCCATATCAGGACATCCGTTTAATGCTGCAACTCCTGCTTCTGCAGGGCATTTATCAAGATAATCGGCAACACCATCTTTATCTCCGTCAACAGGGCATCCGGTTGCATCAACAGCGACTCCTGAAAGTGTACCAGCACATTTGTCGTCTTTATCAGGAATTCCGTCTTTATCAGTGTCTTTCTTTGATCCAAGGTTTACTATTGCACCGATGGAATGTGAAGCAAATCTGTCATCGACATCAGCTTCAACAAGATCGCGGTTATCGCCATTGGTGAAATTATACAGGAACTGATACTGAAGAGAAACATCAGGAGTAACATTCACCTTTATTCCTCCTCCGACAGGAAGGATGGCGTCTTTTTCACGCTCGACCGTATTTGAGCCTTTAAAACAAGCCAGACCCGGGCCTGCAGTAAGAAACGGAGCTACTAATGCATCCTCAGGTAGAATGTACCCATTGTTAAATTTATATTTTAACATGACACTTCCATCAAATTTTCTTGATTGGAATGAATTGGTTTTGTTTTCAAAACCATAGTTACCCAATTCACCAAGAATGACAAAATCAAATGAAGGATTCAGATATCTGTTCAGGGAAACTGCTCCAAACCCATAAAAAGGTTTATATTTTAAAATTCCGCTCCCAAGATCACCCTGATACTCTGTCTTGCCAATATAAAGGCCCAGAGCCCATTTATTATCAGAATTCTGACCAGATACACCGGCAAGAACAGTCACCAGTAATAATAAGGTTAATAGCTTTCTCATTTCTTTATAATTTATTGGTTTTAGTTTTAACTAACTGACTTAATGATTATTGATTTCCCTAATCTTCAGCTGATTTTCCGGAAACCTGTCATCTGTTTTTACTCGTACCGAACAAAAAGATTATTATGATTCTACAGGTAAAATGATATTGCGAAAATAGAAAATGATTTTCAAACAATTTAAATTGTTACAAGATTTTTCTTTGCAATTATAAGGAGCTGTTCTTTTTATATTCTATTCAATTATCAATATCTTAGTGATCATATTTGATTCTCCAAAAAGAAAATGATTATTATGCAATGATGGTTCAAAAATGGGATTCATTGTACATCTTTTGTTTTTCAGGAACAGGTAATGCCCTTGCATCTTCAAAATGGATCGCAGATGAAGCAGAAAGGCGGGGACTTAAGTCAGTTGTTCAGCAAATAGATTATAAGGAAGACCTTAAAATGCCTGGATCAGATGAAAATCCTCTTATAGGATTTGCTTTCCCAACACATGGTTTTAATGCAGCTCCGGTAATGTTAAGATTTGTTGCAGGATTTCCCGGAGGATTAGGGAAGGAGGTCTTCCTGCTTAATACCCGTGC
>CAYPKL010000448.1:0-4212 GCA_964411285.1 uncultured Rikenellaceae bacterium | reverse complement strand
CGACAGGATTGCTATATAGCCGAAATTAAGAAGCCATTGAGGCGTGAGAAATACAGCATGTATATCCGTGCCCAGAAGCAACGCCAGTGCAAAGGGACTCAGAATAAAGAAGGAAAGGGCGGTGATCTCAAGCCCATTCAATCCTTCCACCTTACTTACCTCATTATTGTTGAATCCGTTCATTAGTGTGGCAAGCACGACAAAGAGACCATAATAATTAAAAGTTAAAGAGCCGCTGTAAAGTAATCCTATCGCTCCTGCAAACCCCAGAAACACTCCGGCGATCTGCGACCTGATCGCTTTTCTTTTGTAGAATGAAATACCTATTACCAGAGTAAATGCTGAACTTAGTGAGTTCAGCATACCGGTAAGAGAACTGTCGATCCTCGTCTCGGCAAAGGGATAAAGGAAAGCAGGAATTCCACTTCCCAAAAAACCTATTATGAGAATAGAAAGAAAATTCTTCTTATTGAATTTTGAAAGACAGCGCAGTGCAACAGGTAAAAGGCATATAAATGAAATAAGTATTCTAAGGGAGGCCAGCTGATAAGCGGAAAAAGACCGCAGCCCCTTTTTCATTAAAATATAACTGGTGCCCCATATCAGTGATAGAAGAGCAACAGCCAGCCAATGCCAGATTTTTCTGTTTTTGTTCATAACGACGAAGCTGCAAAAGTAATATAAGGAATAAAAGGATTGGTGGTTGAAGCATATTTTTCTATAATAATTGTATTCTCATTACTAATGGATCCCGCGATTGTTTAGTCTTTTTTCAGAGTTAAATCCTTGATTTTAATAATGTATGTCAAGGCTTTTAAGACCTTACTTTGAAATGGTCAAGGAAGGAGCGATTTTATACGACATTCTTTGGATACTGTCACCTTTCTCACAAACTGAAAGAAACTTGACTTTAATTTAAACAAGTTTTAACTTGCATAATGAAATAACCCTCGGATATCCAGCACCATTTAAGGATATAATTACCCCCTCTACATCTCCTGCCGCCAGAAAGACAACAAAGGCGAAAGGTGGGTTAGTGAGTTTGAAGATGACCTTATAAGACAATAAATTATGAAATTAGAAATCTTTCGGGTAAAGCTTGGTCTGAACAGTTGTTATCTCATCCGTGGTAAAGATGTTGTAATGATTGATGGCGGCATGCCCAAAAAACTTAAAGTGTTTAAAAGGGTGCTTTCAAGACTTGGCATAAATCCCTCAGACATCAAATTAATAGTGCTTACACATTCGCATTTTGATCATTCCGGATCAGCCAGGGAAATTCGTGAATTTACAGGGGCTAAAATTGCTATTCACGAAAGTGAAAGAACTTATCTCGAAGATGGTGGTATGATAATACCGAAAGGTGTAAACTTCTATGGTAAAATTACCAAGCCATGGCTATTTGCGATTTTTAAAAAGATCTCATTTCCTAAGCTCAAACCAGATATTCTGATTACGGATGAGCCCTATCCCCTTAAAGCCTATGGAATAGATGGAAACATTATTCATACACCAGGGCATACGGTTGGATCAATCAGTGTTATTCTTGATTCAGGAGAAGCATTTGTGGGCTGTATGGCTCATAATGGCTTTCCATTCAGGCTTCGACCCGGACTGCCAATATACGCCCAGGATATCGAAGTGATTAAGAGATGCTGGAAAATATTAATAGACAGTGGCATAAAAATGATCTACCCTGGTCATGGTAAACCATTCCCGGTGGAAGTAATCAAAAAATCATTGGAATAAAATTAATCAGAAAGCTTAATTTAATGCATAAACCGGTCTGCTGACAACAAACGGTCGGCCCGATATAAATATTAATATCTATTTATATATCTGCTATTTAACTTCAGTTTCAGCTGGTCAGTTTATTCCGGTAAAATGCGATCGAGGTAACCGACTTTTTCGCACAAGCTCCTCTCAAGCTGAAGGAAAATTGACTTTGGTATAAATAAGGTGTAAATTTGATAGTGAAATAAATAATCCTCAGATGTCAACCATTATTGAAGGATATAATTACGACATCTTCATCAGCTACCGCCAGAAAGATAATAAGCATGACAATTGGGTGACTGAGTTTGTCAATAACCTTAAAGGAGAACTTGAATCAACATTTAAGGAGGAAATCAGTGTTTATTTTGACATCAATCCTCATGACGGTTTACTAGAAACGCACGATGTGGATGAATCCCTAAAGGAAAAACTCAAATGCCTTGTATTTATTCCAATAATATCTCGTACCTATTGTGATCCGAAATCATTTGCCTGGGAACATGAGTTTAGAGCATTCGTTGAACAAGCGTCAAAGGACCAGTTTGGATTGAAGGTTAAGCTGCCTAATGGGAATGTGGCAAGCAGGGTTCTACCTGTTAGGATATATGATCTGGACACTTCCGATATTAAACTATGCGAATCGGTATTGGGAGGTGTACTTCGGAGTGTGGACTTTATTTATAAATCAACTGGCGTTAATAGACCCCTATGGTCAAAAGAAGAAAAACCACAAGATAATTTAAACAATACTCTTTATCGTGATCAGATTAACAAGGTCGCTAATTCAATAAAAGAGATTATTACTGCAATAGGACAACATGAACAGGGGCCTGAGGAGGTAGCAAAGGAAGTTATTCCGTCAAAATCTGTCCCGCAAAAAAAGAAAAAAACAAAAATCATTACAGGGGCAATAATTGGTATCGCATTGATCATGCTTGGTATGTTAGCAATTACAAAACTGTTTAAACCCGATGAACAATTTGAAAAGTCCATTGCTGTGTTACCGTTTACCAATCTGAGCAATGATCCAGAACAGGAATATTTCAGTGATGGTGTTGTTGAAGCAATATTGAACCACCTGTTCAGGGTAGGAGAATTAACTGTGATATCCGGCACATCAACCAGGAGATATAAAAATACGAAACTTTCAATAAAAGAGATAGGAAGGGAGCTGGGTGTTTCATCGATCCTGGAGGGCAGTGTTCAAAAGATAGGGAACAATGTGCGGATAACGGCCCAGCTTATAGATGCAAGAACCGATGCACATCTGTGGTCAGAGATTTATGATAAAGATCTCTCTGATATTTTCTCAATCCAGTCTGAAGTGGCTCAAAATGTGGCCAGGGAGCTGAAAACGGCACTGACTGCTGAAGAAAAGGAACAGATGATGAAAAATGCAACAGAAAATATGGAAGCATATAATCTATATATGCAAGGTCGCTTTTTCATGTATAAACTAACTGACGAAGGAATCAGGAAAAGTATTGAATATTTCGAAAAGGCACTGGCTGAAGATCAGGATTATGCCCCGGCTTACGCAGGCCTTGCAGAAGCATACAATTTTATTATATGGGGAAAGAATCCATGGCGGAATACTATGTCAGTAAAAGTAGCCTCTCAGGAAGCTTTTGCCAGATCATGGGAAAATGCAAACAAGGCACTGGAAATAGATAAGAACCTGGCAGAAGCACATACAGTGCGTGGTGCTCTTTTATGTCAGCGTGACTGGAAGTGGGAGGAAGCACGAAAGGAATTTCTGCTTGCAATTGAGCAGAATCCAAATCGTCTAAATGCTCACATATACTATGCCTGGATGCTGGATGTTTTAAGAGAAAACACTGAGGCCCGAAAGCATATAGAAATTGCATTGAAACTTGATCCATTCTTTGGATTCATTCATGAATTAAGCGGACGATTTTATTTTAACGAAGGCAAATTCAGGGAATCTCTTGATGCTTTTAATAAAGCACAGGAACTCAATCCTCAGGATTATTACTATTGGTTTTTTCTTTTAAATTACCTGAAGCTGGGAGAGGACTTAAAAGTTGTTGAGATGCTTGAGCAGATAATGCTTAGAACCAGCGATACAGTGATCTCAAAAAGCTCAACGCTTGTGAGTGATATATATAATAGATCCGGAATTAGCGGGCTGTTGAACTGGCAGCGCGAATTGTTTCATGACAGGCTTCCCGATATTGGCTGGAGTAACGCCACGGCTTATGCACGGGTTGGCAAAAAAGAAGATGCAATATTCTGGCTTGAGAAATTGTATGAAGCCTCCCGGGAAGACTTATATTTAAAAGGATTTTTGCCTGCAATAAATAACAGTGCTGAATTTGATAATGTCCGTTCAGAGCCAGGGTTCCAGGTGATCGTGAAGAAAATGGGATTATCGGAATATCAAATTTCAAAATAGCTATCCCTGTACCTGATCTT
>CAYPKL010000447.1:0-2522 GCA_964411285.1 uncultured Rikenellaceae bacterium | reverse complement strand
GCGATGCTGACGCTGCTTATTCAATAACTCTTCCGGCAGGTCCGGTAGTGCTTAAGCATATTTCAACCGCAAAAACAATGCTTATTGAAGAATGGGTCTCAGTGCCGGCAGCAGGTATAGGGACCGGCAAGCTGCAGGATGGGTTCCAGACTGTTTATGTGGGTGCTACTCTTAAAGTAGGCAACCTCCATGACAATCCGGTGGGCATTTATACCGGATCATATAACATCACGTTTGACTTTTACTAGCCGGTTTGAAAAAACTACAACACCAATGTCATACCTTAAACTGATTAATCCCGAAAAGCTATTTCAATCCTGCATGCTCAAGTCAATGAGGTTGATAATTGCTGCAGGATTTTTGTTATTTATTCTTATTTCACCTGAAAGCATTTTTGCCCAGGGTGACCTTCTGATAACTCCCAGGAGGATCGTTTTTGACGGATCAAAACGATCAATGGATCTCAACCTGGCAAATATCGGCAAGGATACTGCAATTTATGCTATATCCCTGGTACAAATAAGAATGAAAGAGGATGGCGGATTTGAAGCAATAACAGAACCCGACCCTGGTCAGCAGTTTGCAGACCGCTATATTCGGTTTTTCCCAAGATCTGTAACTCTCGGTCCTAATGAAGCCCAGACTGTAAAAGTCCAGTTGATAAGGTCTAATGAATTATCCACGGGGGAGTATCGTTCCCATTTTTATTTCAGGTCGATTCCCAAAATAAAACCCAGGGGAGAAGAAGAAACTACAACGGATACCACAGCTATTTCTGTTAAGCTGATACCAATTTTCGGGATTACTATTCCGGCAATAATCCGTGTTGGAGGATCAACATCAAAGGTCAATATTTCAGATCTTTCATTTGACCTTGTTAATGATACAATTCCTTCTTTGGGCCTGATTTTCAATAGAACTGGAAACATGTCGGTTTACGGTGATCTGGTGGTTGATCATATTTCACCGCAGGGAAAAGTAACAAGGGTAGGAGCAGCAAACGGAGTGGCAGTTTACACTCCCAATCCAACCAGAAGGTTTAAGCTGAATCTAATCCGGGTTCCCGGAGTTGACTTCAGATCAGGAAAATTGAAAGTCACCTATTCAGCGTCTTCCGACGTAAAACCTTCAAAATACGCTGAGGCAGAAGTATTATTGCATTGATAATTTTTAGAAATACTTCGTCTTTCCATTGATAAAATAATTGACAGAATGAAAAAACCGGGCCTGGTCTTTAAGATATTAGTTCTGGCATCGGTTTCAATTTTTGCCGGAAAATCCGTCCTGGGACAAACACAGACATTTACTTCAGATGGAACTTTTACTGTCCCTGCCGATGTATATTCGATTAATGTCGGATGCTGGGGAGCTGGTGGCGGTGGAGGAAGTTCCAATACCAACAATAGCAATCCCAGAGCTGGCGGCGGAGGCGGTGGAGGGGGTTATTCTTACTCCGTTATTACAGTCACCCCCGGCAGCACTTATAATATCATTGTCGGCACCGGAGGTAACGGTGGAAATGGCGGAGCCGGAACTGCAGGAGGTAATACAACTTTTAATGGGTCGGTAATAATAGCCAGAGGAGGAAGCGGCGGCAGCAGGGGCGGAAACGGAGCAGGAGGAAATGGTGCGGCGGCAGGTACCGGAACTCTATTATATACCGGAGGTAACGGAGCTCAAGGTGCGAATAATACAGGAAGTGGCGGAGGCGGTGGTGGTGCTGGTTCTTCAGGTAACGGAGGGAATGGATCAGGAACAACTGCCGGGACAGGTACCTCATTAAATGGTGGTAACGGAGGGGCAGGAAGGAGCGGTACTTCCGGTGCCGGGAACAATGGGAATAACTACGGTGGTGGTGGCAGCGGCGGGTATGCCCAAACGAATGGTGGAGACCGCTCTGGTGGTAACGGCGCTAACGGCTACGTCGTGATTACCTGGACAGGACCATACTACTCTCTGACTTCAGGCGATCCCACAGTCTTATCAAACTGGAATACAAATCCCGGAGGCGGAGGCTCTTCTCCGGTAAATTTTACCTCTAATAATCAAACTTTTGTAATTCAGAGTGGTCATATTATGACCACAACCGGTACTGCATGGTCAGTATCGGGAACAAACACCAAAGTCAGAATTCTGAATGGCGGAACTCTGACTGAGACTGTTTCATCCATCTCACTTTCGGCTAATACATCTCTTCAGGTTGATGATGGTGGTAACTTAAATCACAATGTTAATACCCTTACTGTTTTCAGCGGTACCGTAACTTTCGGAAATACCTCCACCGTCAATTATGGATTTGCCGGAGCCCAGACAATATATTCAACTGCTTACGGTAATCTGACCCTTTCAGGCAGCGGAGTCAAGACCTTACCTCCAGGAATTACTGTAAGCGGTACTCTTTCAATGGAAGGGACAGCCACAGCGTCGGGGACAACACCAACCTACGGAGCATCTGCAACTATACAATACAAGGGAACTTCTGCCCAGGTAACAGGGATTGAATTACCTTCAACTTTTAACGG
>CAYPKL010000446.1:0-3362 GCA_964411285.1 uncultured Rikenellaceae bacterium | reverse complement strand
TCTCGTCGTTAAGCATGGTTTTCATCATCACCATATGTGTCTGCACCTCTTCCGAAATTGTAGAATAGTTTACAATCCGGTAATACCGTGGATTCAGATGGTCGGGATAATCAGTATTATTGAGAATATAAGCGTCCTCGGCAAGAGTAGTCATCAGACCTGCCTCTGTCAGATCGCTTAACTGTGCCTGTGCCAGGGCAGCATCCACATAGCGGACACGCAAAGCCAGCCTGAGCCTTAAGGAGTTGGCCAGTTTTTTCCATTTTGCAACATCACCGCCATAAATCAGGTCGGCATTGCCATAACTTGCCTTACCGGCATCCAATTGTGCAGCTGCTTCTTTCAGCTCCTTGAACAGGTCCTCATAAATACTTTGCTGGGTGTCGTATTTAGGATTGTATTTTGCCTGATCCTGGGGCAGACACGATTCTGAGTATGGAACATCTCCATATGTGTCAGTCAGCTTGGAAAAGGACCATGCTTTTAAAATCCGGGCTATAGCCTGTTTGTTTACGAGGTCACTCTTGTCCTCCTTGCCCTCTATAAGCTGAATGATATTAGACAGGTTATTTAAAACAACCTCATATTCAAAATTCCATTCTCCCGGTGCATCAGTTTCAAGGAAAGGGGCATCATCACCTCTTTTATCCATCCCGCAGAAGCATCCATAAGTTCCATTCCCGTATGAAGAATTATCTACAACAGCCCGCCATTCGACATAAGTTAAAAGCAGGCCTGGATCGATCAATTCAGAAGTAATTATTTTCGGATCGGTATTCAGATCTTCAAAATTTTTCGTACATGCATAAGTCATTATTAATCCCAATGCAAATAAGAAAACTATTATGGTTTTGTTTATCTTTTTCATATTTCTCATTTTTTTGCGGTTAATAACTCACTAAAATGCAAATTTAAGATTGAATCCCCATGTTCGGGTAGTAGGAATTGAGAACACCTCGGAACCGGCAGATGCTGCAGATGTATTCGGGGCTGATTCAGGTGAAACACCCATATCCTGCATATGTTCTTCAAGGTATAGCAGATTACGGCCTAGTGCACTTAAGGTTATCCCGGCAAACGGAGTTTTTTCAAGCATTTTCGGGCTGAAACTATATGAGACCATTACTTCGCGTAAGCTGATATAACTTCCGTCCAGAACAAACTCTTCGCTGATGTCGCCCCAGGCACGCATTGCCCAATAGGTCTGACCATCGACAGCCTTGGTGTTTTTCGCATATGTGATATTGCCGCTTCCATCATCTGTAGCAACCACTCCGTCAAGAATACCGACAAGAGGCAGTTGGTTACCCTGATCGTCCATATCTTGCGTTCTTCTTCCCTCTGTGGTCCATTTTCCATTTCCGCTTGCCTCACATCTGTATTTTGTTTCTGATGTAATTTCATTTCCCTGAACAAAGTCGAGAAGGATATTCAATGATAGACCTTTGAATGAGAAGGTGTTGTTCAAACCGGCAATCCAGTCAGGAGTAATATTTCCAAGTACCTGTTGGGTTGCTGTTGGTATATAATAACCGTCTGAGACAATTTTCTGCCCGTCAGGAGCCCTTTGGTAAGCATATCCTACGATATTTCCATAAGGCTGGCCGGGTCTGGCTTCAATTGTTCCTGCGACCCCGTCACCCACAATAAGCGATTCAATACCGGGTGCCAGGTCAATAACTTTTGACCAGTTCCGAGAAAAGTTAGCGTTGATATCCCATGAAAAACCGCTTGATGTTCTTACAGGATTCAGGTTAAGTGCAATTTCTACACCTTTATTTTGGACTTCACCGGCGTTAATTACTACTGTTGTGTAACCGCTTGCATTAGAGACATTTACAGGCAGAATCTGATTTGTTGTCCTTCCGTTATAATAAGTGAAATCAAAATCTATCCTGTTGTTGAGAAATCTCAGATTGGTTCCTAATTCCCACGATTCAGTCAGTTCGTTTTTCAGGTTGAACAGGGGAATTGTTCCATTCATCCAGGAGAGTCCACGGCCTGCATAAGTTGTAGTTGTTGATGCATAACCGTTCATTGTCAGATAAGGATCCGAATCATTACCTACCTGTGCCCATGAAGCTCTGATCTTACCAAAAGTCAGAATCTTGTTGGAGAGAGATTTAAATGCATCGGTAAACACAAAGCTTGTACTTACAGAAGGGTAGAAGAAGGAATAATTATCTCTGCCCAGGGCTGAAGACCAGTCATTTCGTCCGGTCACATCGAGGAAGAGGTAGTTATTATAGGCAAGCTGGCCTGTAAAATAGACCGATTGCATTTCCTTACGTGATAAGTAGGTGCTTGGACGTATATCCTGACAATTACCTATGTCGAAAACACCCAAGGCTTTAAAATTCCTGCCATCAAGGGTTTGAGTGTTTCTCTCCTGATATAATATGCTGGCTCCTACTGAAGCGTTACCTGAAAAATGGCTTGACAGTTCCTTTGAAGCAGTCAGAATAACGTCTGCATTCACATCTTTTACAGTGTTGAATTCATTATACACCCTGCCTTTATAATTTTCACTCCGCTTAGCACCAACCGGCCATGTCCTGTTAACTTTCTGCGTATAATAATCGGTTCCGGCCCTTCCAAGAAGGCTAAGCCAGTTTGTTAATTTGAGGGTGGAAGAAACCTGACCTATTATCCTGTCCTGAACGTCATTACTCTTTAATTCATTTATTATATAGTAAGGATTGTAGGAGACTCCCGGCCAGCTGCCCGGTGTTTTGGTCTTCTCATAATATTCCTTCAGCCAGTCCATTGGCACATACCTTCCCATAGCAGCAAATACCCTGGAGACATTACCTCCCTGATAAGCGGCACCCAGCATGGGCCTGTTGTTCCCCTCATCGCGTATGTAATTGATTTTTGCGTCGAAAGTTAAAAAATCAGTAACCTTGGAATTAACGTTTAATACGATCGTTTCCCTGTTCAGTTTTGAATTCGGGATTATTCCTTTGTTTGCCGTATGACCAATTGAGAGTCTGGCAGATGTTTTATCACCACTCCCGGAAATAGCGAGTGTATTGGAAATATTCATGCCATTGTCATAAAAATTTCTGACATTGTCAACAGGCTGGGGAAGTAATCTTAATGTTCTGGTGAACATGTCTTCCGGATAACAAAATGGATCAACAATAGTTCGTCTCCCATCGAGCGGAGGCCCCCAGTTGTCGCCATGCCATGTATCCATTGTTTCATAAGTATTTCCGCTACCTTCGGGTATTTCAACCCAGCTTCCGTACAGGTTGGTCTCTTCATATCCGGTGGCATAATAATTCTGGAAGGTAGGGACCAGGTTAACGGTTTCCATTGAAAAGTTGGAATTGAATTCAACGCCAATACCTTTCTTTTGT
>CAYPKL010000445.1:0-14373 GCA_964411285.1 uncultured Rikenellaceae bacterium | reverse complement strand
GGATATTATCCGGCAGGATTATCTTTTGAGGAATCGAACCGTATGATTTCTTCAGATCCTGAAAAGTTTAAAGTGTATGTTCAGGAATCTTTGAGGCGGCAGGTTGCTGCCATTAATTCACATACAGCCAGAGGAACATATTTTTTCGATTACGGGAATGCATTTTTGCTCGAAGCCTCAAGGGCAGGCGCCAACATTCTGAATTCAAAAGGTGAATTCAGATATTCTTCCTATGTTCAGGATATAATGGGCCCAATGTGCTTCGATTACGGTTTTGGTCCTTTCCGGTGGGTATGCTGCTCAAACGACCCTGACGACCTTAAAATTACAGACCTGATTGCAGTTGAAACTCTGGAGAGAATTGCAAAGGATTCACCGGAAGAAATAAAACAGCAGCTTAACGATAATATTCACTGGATCAGGGAAGCCGGCAGGAATAATCTTGTTGTCGGATCGCAGGCAAGAATACTTTATGCCGACAGTGAAGGAAGGATAGCGGTTGCCGGTGCTTTTAACCAGGCAATAAAAAAGAAGATTATAAGCGCTCCGGTAGTTATCGGCAGGGATCATCACGATGTGTCAGGAACAGATTCACCTTACAGGGAAACCTCAGATATCTGTGACGGATCTAAATTCACAGCCGATATGGCTGTTCAGAATGTTATCGGCGATTCATTCCGCGGAGCTACGTGGATTTCGTTGCATAACGGCGGTGGAGTAGGATGGGGAGAGGTAATAAACGGAGGTTTCGGAATGCTTTTGGATGGAACTGAAGATGCCGGGAGAAAACTGTCGATGATGCTCCATTGGGATGTAAATAACGGTATTGCCCGGCGCAGCTGGGCGCGTAACAGTGGAGCAATGTTCACTCTGGAAAGGGAAATGAAGAGGACTCCGGGTCTCAACGTGACAGTACCTTACCTTGCAGATGATACAATAATCGAGAAGGCATTATCCTGAAACCATCACGACAGCAATCGCCGCAACACCCTCTTCCCTGCCGGTAAAACCAAGTTTTTCGGTGGTAGTGGCTTTTATTGAAATATTTTCAGCCGATGTCTCTAAAATGCCGGAAATTACTTCACGCATTTCCGGAATATGAGGTGATATTTTAGGATTCTCAAGACAAACAGTGCTGTCGATATTTTCGATGTTGTATCCTTTTCCTCTGACCAGGACATAAGTCCGTTTAAGTAATATTTTACTGTCGATATTTTTGAATTCCGGTTCAGAATCCGGGAAATAATATCCAATATCTCTTAAACCTGCAGCTCCAAGCAGTGCATCACATAATGCATGAAGAAGCACATCTCCGTCAGAATGTGCAACACAGCCTTTTTCAGACGGGATTTTTATTCCTCCCAGACAGAGTTCAAGACCTTTTTCAAGGCGGTGAAAATCAATGCCCTGACCAATTCTTATTTTCATCATTCTGAAATTCCTGCTTTCCTGAAGGAATTCGAATCGAAGGAAAGGGAGAACCTGAGCGTTCTTGCCAGAGGATGATTTGACACTGTAGGCATCAGATAAGAGAAATCAATCGTAAATCCTTTGAGTTTGAAACCTGCTCCGGCCGTGAAATATTTTCTGTTACCCTTGGAGGCATTTTCATGAAAATAGCCGCCTCTCAACGCAAACTGATCATTGTACCAGTATTCAGCGCCGAAAGAATAAGTTATCTCATGAATCTCTTCACTGAAACCACCCGGAGCATCATAAAAAGACTGAAAAATTGCAGTAGGCACTCCCACATTCGGATCTTTACCATCAATAATATCTGTCCCATCATATTTAGGGGGAGTGGGAACAAGAAGCTTATTAAGGTCTACCGTAAGAGTCATTTTGTTGAAATTGTCAAAATTCATGGTTCCTGCGGCGCCTAACCTCATATTCATCGGAATAAAATCGGATGTCTGCCCATCGGAGTAACTCATTTTTGAACCGATATTCGAGAGATTAAATCCTAATCCAACCAGTCCGTCCTTGCTGAACATAGAAACATCCTTGTGGTAATAGCCTGCTATATCAGCTGCAAATGAAGTACCCGGTTTTGTTGCGGTTCCACCTGAATATGAACCTCCGGTAAGGTTTGAATAAATAAATCTGAAGGCAACACCTCCGGAGAAATTTTCTGAAAATTTTCTTGAATAGCCTAAATCAAAAGCAAATTCATTGGGATTAAATTCATTTAAAAAAGCCCCATAGTCATCAGTAAATGGCACTGCTCCCAGGGAAGAGTATAACAGGCTTGAACTTATAACCTGCTTCTTATCTATTCTGTAATATCCTGAAAGGTAAGCAATATTAATATCAGGAACCAGATTTCTAAGCCATGGTGAATAGGATAGACCCACTCCTCCATCACCGTCAATAAATGCATACTTTGCCGGATTCCAGTGGTTACTGTAAACATCAGGGCTGGTGGCAACCCCTGCATCGCCCATGCCGCCTGCCCTTGAATCGGGCGCAATTGTCAGAAACGGTACAACAGTCTGTATAGCGTTCAATTCCTGCGAATACAGATTTGCAGTAACGGGAAATAATAGTAATAATAAAATCAGCCTGAGTAATTTTTGTTTCATCGGGAGTACTGATTAAGATTTTGTAAATATAATATATATAACAAAAATTTTAACGAGTTATTGTATCGGTTTTATAAAAAGATCATTCTCCCTGAAGCGGTGGCAGTTTCACCACCTTTTGTTCTGGCGGATATCCTGTATATGTAAACTCCCCGGCCAACTTTTTTTCCATAAGCATCAGTTCCGTCCCAGGTAACCGGAGCAATCTGGTAACCGGCAGGAACGGAAGAACTCATAATAATCCTGATTATTCTTCCTGTGATATCGAAGATCATAATTGTGATTTCAGATTCTTCTTCAGGCCTGTTATGTCCTGCGCTGATTTTGGTTTCAGAAGTAAAAGGATTAGGATAATTTATAATATTACTTAAAATGAATGCTTCTTTGTCTTCAACAAAAAAAGCGAGAGTTTTCTCTGATGAATTATTGAAATTATCCCATGCTTTTAATGTGATTGTGTGATTTCCGCGAACCATTCCAAAAAAAGGAAAGGTGACACTTCCTTTGCGGTAACTTCCAAAATCATTTTCGAAATAATTATTCAGAACAAATGTATTGTCACGGTCGTCATCGAGCCAGCAGGTAAGGTCATGCCCGATTCCGGTTCCGGCGGTATTTAAGCCGTCTTTATCATCTATAACTGCATATAATTTCGGATTTTGATCTGTCATTCCTCCATCCCTGAACAGTGTGTCATTAAGGAACAGCTTTATTTCAGGGCCGGCGCTATCCGATTCAGCTTTCCCGTCGAATCCTCCCACAATAATTCCGTCATAATACCCGGTTCCATCTATTTCATCGCCAGATGCATAATAGCTTATTTTGCCCTGTCCGAAATTATAGTCAATATCGCGTGGCACAATAAATGAAAACCTGAACCTTCCGTTTTTGGAGTTTGTTTTTCCACTGAAAAGAACATTGTTCCGCATGCTGAATTCAGTTTTTTCTCCTCCGTCATTTGAAAGTGTCTGCACCGAAACGGATTTCCCGAAAACAGTAGGAGAGACCAGCCCGCCGAAGTCATTTAATTCTCTTCCGGCCTCATCTTCAATATGCCCGGCTACAGTTATCATCGACAACGCCTTGAGACTGTCGGTAACTACATTGACAGAAACATTGTTTATCGAATCTGTGACAACTTTCCCGTGCCATGGGTAGGCAAGCCGCAGAGCCGGATCGCCGAGCAGAAGAAAATTCCTCCTGTTGGAGTTATTCGCAGAGCTGTTTTTTGCAAGGCGGATTATATCACCCAGCCGGAGAGCTTTTCCTTCGGCATCGCGATCAAATGCGAAATCAAAAATGTTCCGGTTCAATTCAAAATTAGGAGCGGCATAAACAAGCCGTGTGGTTGACATCAAAGCAATTCCTCCTCCATCGCTGCTGAGCAATATTTTTTCTCCCGCTGAGCTGCTCTCAGTAATTTCACGGGTAACAGCATTTATATCAATGTTGTCAAATCTGCTGAACTCGCAGGTTGCAGTTATAAACAGGGGTAGCCTCGATTTGTTTTTCCATTGGTTAATGGTCCCTAAAGTAACTACCCTCTCATGTGCAAGGCTCGTTTCATTACCGTGCCCTGTATAGTTGAATATCAGGGTTCCGGTGTTTATCCGTTCATTTATGGCCTGTGTTACGCCGGGATATGACTGTCCGCTGGAGGAAGTGACCTGTCTGAAAGAGTCAAAATAAATCTTATCAATATTGATCCACGGAATACTGTCTGTAATTATTCCGGAAAGTTTTTCCGCATCAGATAAATGAGTATTTCCATCTTCATCATCAGCTGCCAGACAGACAACATTCTTCCATTCTCCCGGATCTGAATGACCGATATAGTTCCTGATTTTTGATACAATAATTCCAGCCTGAGCAGTATCTGAAACCGGCAGCCTGCCTGTCCCTATATCCAAAGTGCCGGAATCTTCACCTTCACCCTCCTCAAGAAGACCATAAAAATCATCGGATGTAAATGATGAGATAATCACGTTTGAGTTTTGGGACTGATAGGTAGGTATGAAGTTGGGATTTCCGGGAGGAGAAGTTTTATTTTCGTAGGAACCATCGCCGAACAGAAGAAGATATTTCAGGGGATGGTCGGAGCCTTGCTGACGCAGGTATTTCATTCTAATAAAATTTCTTATTGCAGTAATATCGGGCACACCTCCTGAAAATTCATTATAAATTTGTTCAGGGGTGACTATCAATGAAGAAAGTCCACTGTTCTGCTTATGTATGTCTGCCAGCTTTAAAGCATAGCTTTTAAAAAGAGGATGGGTAATAATTATCATATCAGCTGACACGGAAGCATGAAGGTCCTGGTTTGCAAGCGGCTGATTCTTAAATATGGGAATCATTGCCTTCTCGCTGGTAAAAACGGCAAATCTCCTTAGTGTATCAGTTCGGGCTGTAAATTTTATATTGTTTCCCGACATTTCATATTGCATAATTTTAGCTTCATGAGGATCTGTTACATCCCATATTATAGCGCCATCGACTGAACTTCCGATGGTAAATTCAGTAATATTGCCCTGTGCCACGGACCTGATATCAGTACAGAAATTTGTTTCACCATTAAAAACATTGGTTTTCCGGGCATGTACTTTTACATAATCAAGCCAGGCTTTAGCCGAGATCTCGCCATTATTAAAGAATTTCAGCTGAAATACAGGAGCAGAAGCAGCCGTTAATGATTCCCACGATGAAGTTGCTGCCTGTGCAAAAGTTCCTGTTGTGGATGTAAGATTAACCCCTGAAACATAAATACTCTGAAGAGGAGATCCATTCCAGTATAACCTGAATATGGTGGGAACCGATGCTCTGGAAAGTACCCGGACCGAGAATTTAACAGGTTCAGATGTATTAATTCCGGCAAATCGCGGATCTATTTCCGTATCATTGACATAGGAAACAGGCTGATACCATTCTCTTCCTGATTTTATCAGGTTCTCAGTCTCTTTTTCATGAATGAACAAAGCATCTGATTCAGAAGAATATGAGTTAACGTCTGATGAAGGTTTGTCAGATTGCGAAATCATTTTGCCCGGGGCTGACGCTGATGTAACAAAATAAAATGCTGTGTCGGAATAATTATGCCTCAGAAAATCAAACTCCCCGGATATTTCATCATAGATCCATTTATGGGTGCTTTTGCCATAAAACAATAGATAATCCCCTTCATTGAATATTCCGTCAATTCCCTTCTGCAGTGAAACAGCTATTTCCTCAAGATCGTCAGCCACAGGATTGCTGTTAAAGTATGACTGCTGGCCGGAATTATTGCCAAATACCCTGGGGCAGGAAGGATTATCAAGCCCGAGCTGCATAAGCTTTGCAAATTCGATTTTGTAAATGCCTTCTTCTGTTAATGCAATTTTAAACCATTTTCCTGCTGACAAAACAGATGATGCCGAATAGTTCATGTCTGCCTCTTGTCCGGAAAGGTTTGATGGAAGCAGTAAAAGCAGAAATAATATTTTAAAGATTACCCGGGCCATTATTTTTTGTAAAGATAGAAATGTACATCTGTTTTTTGACTTAATTTGTGTTTTGAAAGATAATCGGGCATTAATTATAACAAGTTTGTAAGTTTGAAATAACAGATGAGCAGACATAATCTGAGATGGGCATTTAATATGTTTTTGTTATGCATTACAGTAACGGAAACTGCTTTATGTCAGGATACAGGTTATGGTCCGGGATACCAGACCATGCTTATGAATAATCCTGCCATAACCGGGAACAGCGGCACGGGAATTTTAAAAATGTCGTACCTTAATTTCTATCCTGGACACAGTTATAATTTTCATTCGGTTTACAGTTCCTATGATTCTTATTTTCCCGAGATCCATGGTGGAGCTGGCATCTATCTTTCAGATGATTATCTTGGAGGCATAGTAAACGATGTTAGAGGAGGTCTTTCCTATTCATATTTTATGCAGGCTGATAAAAACCTTTATATTAATGCCGGACTTTCTGCATCATTCTTTCACAGGGGATTTAATTTTGATGATGCAGTTTTACCTGATCAGATCGATCCCCTGGGCGGAATATCCGGTCAGTCGTCAGAAATCCTTTCTAATGACGGCCGGACACTTTTTGACATAGGGACCGGCATGGTATTTATCTCAGGCAGGTACTTTGGAGGACTCTCTGTTTTACATCTGACGCAGCCTGATATCGGAAGTTCAAAATCATCAGACAGCAAGCTTAAAAGAAGATATTTTTTTCATCTGGCGGCCGATTATGAGGTGAACAGAATTAATCATATAAATTTAAGGCCTTTGCTTTCTCTTGAGTTGCAGGGAAAATATTTTTCGGCCGGTGCCGGAGCTGTCGTCGAAACAAGACATATATCAGGAAGTTCGGTTATTCTCCTGAACAATTACGGAAATTTCGATATTCAGGCAGGCTTTTCGGTTAAAAGAGAGCAGTTAACCATTTTCTATAACTACCGTTTTAATGTCAGATCTGAAAATTCACTTCTTCCCTTTACACTTGTCCATCAGGCAGGACTGGCTTTTAGTTTAAACAATGTTGAAAAAAGAATTAAAATCAAAACAATAAATGTCCCTCTATTGTAGTTATATTTGAAGTTTGAAAATTTTTTTCAGAAAATAGAGTTTGTAAAAGCCATAAAAATTAAGGAGTTATGTTTAGATTCAGAGCCTTACCGGTTGTACTAATTTTAGCACTGATTCTCTTTTCGTGCAAAGGTGGAAAGAGAGGTGACGCCAATGTTTCATCCACTACCGGGTGGGAATATAATGACCCAGACAATGGCGGATTTGAGGTAGCTATTGGAGCGGAACAGAAAACAGGCCCGGGGCTTGTCCTGATCGAAGGTGGACGATTTACTATGGGTCGTGTACAACAGGATGTCATGTTTGACTGGAATAATCAACCCAGGACTGTAACAGTATCATCATTCTATATGGATGAAACTGAGGTAACGAATGTTGATTACCGTGAATACCTTTTCTGGATAAAGAGGGTTTACAGGGACTATCCGGAAGTATTCAGAAGGGCTCTGCCTGACACTCTGGTTTGGAGAAGCCCGATGGGTTTCAATGATCCTTATGTACAGTACTATTTCCGTCACCCTTCCTATAACAATTATCCGGTTGTCGGAGTAAGCTGGGTTAAAGCAAATGATTACTGTTTATGGAGGACTGACAGGGTTAACGAACAGCTCCTTATAGATGAAGGAGAACTGAATCCGGATCCCAACCAGCTTAATGAAAAGAACTTTAATACAGAGGCTTATCTTGCAGGGCAGTATGAAGGAGTTGTAAATCAGCTTCGTGAAAGCCTTAATCCGAATCAGACGGAAAGACGTACCAATTTTGAAGATGGATTACTTCTTCCGGCATACAGGCTGCCAACTGAAGCAGAGTGGGAATTTGCTGCATATGCCTTACGTGGAAATACTTTTCAAGAAAGAGTTTACGAGAGAAGGGTTTACCCATGGGATGGTCATAATGTAAGGAATTCAGAGAAAAAGAACCGCGGTGAAATGATGTCTAATTTCGTACGCGGCAGAGGAGATATGATGGGAGTTGCAGGCAGCCTTAACGACAACGGGAGTATCACAACAGATGTCAAATCATACTGGCCAAACGATTATGGGCTTTACTGCATGGCAGGAAATGTGAGTGAATGGGTTAATGATATCTATCGTCCCCTGTCGTCCGATGATGTTGATGGATTCAATCCCTTCAGGGGTAACGTATTCACCGACCTGAAAAGAGATGCAAACGGACAGGTTGTTGCAAAAGATAAGCTTGGTAAGCTCTTTATTGATACGGTAAGCGACAAAGATGTTGCCGACAGGCACAACTACCAGAAAGGTGATTACAGAAATTACAGGGATGGTGATCTGCAGTCTTCTATTGCCGGCGGCGGCGACTGGAACACTGAAGATAACAAACAAGGTTCTTCCAGGATGTATGCTCAGGAAACAAATGATTACTTCACTCTTATAAATGATAAAGCAAGGGTTTATAAGGGAGGATCATGGAAAGACAGGGCATATTGGCTAAATCCTTCAACCAGAAGATTTCTCGACCAGGAAAGTTCAAGGGATGATATCGGTTTCAGGTGTGCGATGATAAGAGTCGGAAGTCCTGCCGGACTTTAATTAAAAAATATTTTACTATTAAGGGGCTTTCACACAGGAAGCCCTTTTTTTTAACAGCAGGGCCTTATTTACTTTTATTCTGAAAATTGATAAATCGAATCTCTGTCAGAAGTGATTTATTGAAAATAATTATCTATTTTAACTTTTTATTTCTTCAGTGGCTAATGAAAAAGTCTCTTGCTTATATTCACCCCTAAATCACCTAAAGGGGATTTATTGGTGGACAGAAACTTTTAAAACCACCTATAAATAAATTATCAAGTTCCTCAGTTCGTAAAATATGAAGACAGAACAGATTTACAGGATTTTCAGAGATGAATCAACCGGCATATCAATTGATTCACGTTCAGTTGCAAAAGGAGAGATATTCTTTGCCCTCTGGGGTCAGAGTTTTAACGGGAACAAATATGCTGCTGAGGCTTTGGAGAAAGGCGCCTCATACGCTGTTATCGACGATCCTGTTTATGAAACGGAGAAAACGATACTGGTCGATGATTGTCTGTTGGAACTGCAGACACTTGCCGCTTATCACCGCAGGGAGATAAATGCATCAGTTCTGGCAATTACCGGCACCAATGGAAAGACCACAACAAAAGAACTGATCGCAGCCATATTGGCAAAAAAGTATAAAATACACTATACAAAAGGCAACCTTAACAATGAGATCGGCCTGCCTCTCACTATACTTTCAGCTCCCGAAGAAACCGAGCTGATGATCCTGGAAATGGGAGCTAACCATCTGGGAGAGATCAGGACTTTATGTCTGATAGCAAGACCCGACTATGGTATTATTACAAATGTAGGCACAGCTCATATTGAAGGCTTTGGATCAGTTGATGGAATCCTGAAGGCCAAAACAGAACTCTATGAGCATCTTAGAAAAGTTAATGGTGTTGCCTTGTACAATGATAAAAACCCCATGCTTACTGAAAAGATATTTAAGCTTGTAAACAGGGCTGTTCCTTTTTCCAATCCCACAGGTGTCGAACTTGTTGTGGAGGAAATCCCTTCCGACCTTAATCTGAGTGTCAGGGTACAATACAAGAACAGGGTATTTGAAATACCGACAAAACTCTTTGGAAGCTATAACCTTGAAAATGTAAAGGCAGCTATTGCCACCGGGCTGTTTCTGGGTGTAGATATAGAGGTTATTGCTGAGGCGGCAGGAAATTACAGCCCCGGCAATAACAGATCGGAAGTAAAAACCACAAGGACGAATACTCTTGTATGCGACTCTTATAACGCAAACCCTACCAGTATGTTACTGGCAATAGGGTCATTTTCACAATTGAAAGGTGAAGAAAAAGTACTTATTCTGGGAGACATGCTGGAACTGGGAGAAAAAAGCGATGAGGAGCATCTGAGAATTCTTAATCTGATAGGATCTTTAAATTTCCGGAAAGTATATCTGGTAGGACACGCTTTTCAAAAAGCTGCTAAAGGATTGGATTATATGTCATTTCCGGATGTCGGTAAGTTGGTCGAGCAACTTAAGGCAAAACCTTTGAAAAAAAGCCTGGTACTTATTAAAGGATCAAGGAAAATGACACTGGAGAAAGTATATGATCTCCTGTAGACCTTTATTTTTGCAGACTGTTAAGACGCTTTTCTGAATTTTATGTTTATCAGCAGCACTTCCGATCTGCTGCCGGACCTTATTCTTGGTCCCCAGATCCCAAAACCTGATGATACAATATAATGGGTGTTTCCCTTTTTTAAATATCCGTAACTAAGTTCGTACATTTTCTTTGTAATGTAATTCAGAGGCCACATCTGGCCATTATGAGTGTGTCCGGAAAGCTGGAGATCAATCCCGGCTTTTTCAGCTTCTTCAAGTTTAAATGGTTGGTGGTCAAGGAGTATTACTGGTTTTGAAATATCGGTGTTTTTCATCAGTTCACTTAAAGGCATCCTTACTGTACCAAAAAAACGTTCTGAATCCCTGTCAAGTCTGCCGATTAACTGGATTCCTCCTTCAATAGTAACTGCTTCATCCTTTAAAATCCGTATACCCTTGCTTTCGATATATGGGATCGTACGCCCGGCTCCTCCGATAAATTCGTGGTTCCCGGTTATAGCGTAAAGGTTCCCGGGACACCCGGGACATTTGAAGTACTTTAAAAGATCGCCTCTCAGAACAGGTCCCATTTCCCCGTCGACAATATCTCCCAGGAGTAAGACCAGATCAGGTTTAAGCGACTCAAGTATACCTGATAATTTCCTGAGACTTCTCTTCCTTATTATGCTCCCCAGATGGATATCCGAGACAGCAGCAATTCTCATTTCATTAATTTCGCCGGCGGATTTATTGATTGTAATATCATAACTTCTGATATTAGGAGTTAATGCATTTAAAAAACCTCCGGTAATCAGCGCAAAAGAAATAAGAAGAGTCACTAAAAAAGACCATTTTTTGAAAAGAGCAATATTGCCGGCATTTAAGGTACCAAATAACCGCAAAACGATAGAAATAATATCAGAGAGCAGAAGGAAGATGAATCCATAGAGAAGAAATGCCATCCAGAAACCACCAATTATGTTAAGAACGTCAGAAAGTACACTCGAATGGCGGGCTTCAATTATTTTACCTGCAACAAAGGAAAGCGCTAATAATGAAAATGAGATGAGATAAATAATTTTGAAATCACGGAAGATTTGTATTGAATTATATCCCTTCAGGTAAATAAATAGATTACCAGCGAAATATATCGAAAGAACTATTGCGAGGAAGAGTATCATTTGGGAACCTTTCATCAGTTATTATTTGTGGGGAAGTGCTTTATAGGTCTTTTTGCCTTTGATATAAAACCAGAATACGATGCTCTTGTTCATTATTAATTCATCACAATCATTATCACCGCTTCTGTTTATCAGTTCTCTCCTGGTTTTCAGACTTTCTAAATTTTTATTATAATCATTATGAGCCTTTATGATAGCTTTTACACTACTGAATTTTCCTTTGAGAAGGAACATTGCACCTGCAACCCCATCAAGCAATTTTCTGATGAAAATAGTACTCTTTAGTTTATTGTCAGGTAGATTTTTAAATAGCATTAAAAGATTATTACGAAAATTAAGGTATGTCTTTAATTCAGAATCGTATGGAAGAATTCCGCCGCCAATGTGGTAAACTACCGAATCGGGAATATAAGATACCCTGAACCCTGCTCTGTGAAATCTCCAGCAAAGATCTACCTCCTCCATGTGGGCAAAAAAATCGGAATCAAAACCATTGCATTTTTGCCAGGCTTCTGATCGGATAACCATACAAGCTCCGCTTGCCCAGAAGATATCTGCATAATCGTCATATTGCCCCTCATCTTTTTCAACCCGGTCAAAGACACGCCCCCTGCAAAATGTATAACCGAATTTGTCAATAAATCCCCCTGCGGCACCTGCATACTCGAAATGATCTTTGTTATAAAACGATTTTATCTTTGGCTGGCATGCGGCAACATCCTGATTGACATCCATATACCTTATCATCGGTACTAACCAGTTTTCGGTGACTTCAACATCCGCATTAAGCAGAATGTAATACTTTGCATCAATTTGTTCCAGAGCAAGATTATATCCGCCGGCAAAGCCATTGTTTTTTCCCATTCTGATTATTCCGACATCGCTGAAATTTTCATTTACCCAAGAGGGTGAGCCGTCAGTCGACCCATTATCGGCAACGTAGATAAGTGTCTCCTGACCGGTGGTGAACATTACAACACTACTCAGGAACTTCTGTAACCAGGAGAGTCCGTTCCAGTTCAATATTACTACCGCACATTTAACCATTCTCCTGCTTTTTGTATTTCCACCTGCGGTGGGTCCAAATCCAATTCTCCGGTTTCTCTCTTATCAGCTTTTCAAGCCGTTTTACATGTGTTTCCGTTACCATGAACTCCGGGAGCCCTGAAGTTTGCTCAAATAATAATTCGAAAGTTGCATTGAAATATCCTCTTCTGACTTTCCTGACGTTCATAAACACTACAGACATGTTGTACTTAAGGGCAATTTTTTCGATTCCGAGGTAAACAGGTGTCTCCTGATTAAGGAATGTGGTCCAGTATCTTATATCAGGTTTAGCTGGTGTCTGATCAGCTGCAAATCCATATAAAACCCTGATATTTTTCTTTCTGTTTTCTACTATTTCCCTTATAATGAATTTCATAGGCGTCAGGCCTATGTTATTACGCGATCTGCGTTTTTTCATAAACCAGTCAAACTGTTTGTTCTGAAGAGGTTTGTAAATGCCTATGATCTTATATTTTGTGCAGAGTGGCATGCATAAGGCGAGCCATTCCCAATTATTGTAATGACTGTGTACAAGAATAATGTCGTGCCCGGAATTATAAATATTTTCGAGCAGTTCGGGATTTTGAAAAACAATCCGTTTATACAGCTCCTTGTTACTTAAATGAGTAATTTTAAGTGTTTCAATAAAGAGATCGGCCAGATGCCTGTAGAATTTTTTCCCGATTAGTGCCCGTTCCGCAGGTGATTTTTCAGGGAATGAATTTTTTAAATTCTGTGATGTAACTTTTCTCCGGTAACCTGGAAAATAGTAAAAGACAAGGAATAGTATATCTGAAAAAAGATACAGAATTCGCAAAGGTAAAAGAGTTACTAACCAGTTAATACAATAAAATATATAGAACCCGATTTTTCCCATTGCATCATCTGGTTTTACCTTTCATAAAAGTACCTATTATTTCAAGTATTTCGGAATAGACAAGATTATTTGATGCAATGGTCTCATCACCGGAGAGATTTTTCATGCTGCCTGAAAAATCGCTGAAAACTCCGCCGGCTTCTCTTACAAGAAGCATTCCTGCCGCTATATCCCAGAGCTTCAGATCGTATTCGAAAAACAGGTCAAACCTGCCGCATGCAACGTATGCAAGATCGACGGATGCAGATCCAAGCCTTCTGACTCCATGCGAATTCTTGACAAGAAAAGTAAGCAGGTTCATATAGGGGGTCAGTCTGTCAAAAAGATTATACGGAAAACCTGTAGCAACAAGCGAATCGGATAACCTGGGGGTTTCTGAAACTCTTATTTTTTTTCCATTAAGCCAGGCACCGCCATTTTTCCATGCAGTAAAAGTCTCATTTCCAACGACTTCGTGGACGACACCTGCAATCACCTCGTCATCTTCCATTAATCCGATACTGACTGCAAATGGTCTGACACCATGAAGAAAATTGGTAGTTCCGTCAAGAGGATCAATTACCCAGTTATATTTTATACCTTTTTTTGTTGAGGTGCCTTCTTCGGCAATAAAACCTGATTCAGGGAGAAGACTCGCCAGCCTTTTGACAAGCATCTTCTCTGAACCTTTATCAACATAAGTAACAAAATTGTTTAATCCTTTCAGTTCGGTATCATTAATGTTAAATATTTCAGATTCTTTTAAAATGAATTCACCGGCTTCCTTTGCCGCCTTTTCGATTTCAGAGCACAATAATTCCAGATTCATAGTATTTTAATCAAGTAATTCAACTTTTAAATTTCCATTTTGATATAAATCAACAAGCCTGGCGGATTTAATCTCCCCGCAAAGACTGGCATCCCATGGGTGGTCTGTCTTTAAATAATTTCCGGTGAATCCACTCATCATATTGTTTTTTCTTGTCCTTTCAAACAGAACTTTTGATACCTGA
>CAYPKL010000444.1:0-3368 GCA_964411285.1 uncultured Rikenellaceae bacterium | reverse complement strand
ATTGGATGGGAAATCAGGACAGGATTGCGTATTATGAAATCTCCGGTGGAAAACAGCCCTGTAAAAGATGTGTTCAGAATAAGCATCCCGCTCTCGGAAGAAGATAAGCTGGGACGCATGAGCTGGGATGAAACAGCCGCCCTTATTGGCGTTTACGGAACAGAAGGATTTTTCAGAAAGGTAAGAGGCCAGATAATCGTAAACACAGATGGAAGTAATAGCTGGAAAGATGATCCGGAAGGTAAACATTGTTATGTGGTTCAGGAAATGCCGGTACCTGAAATGGCAAAATTCATCGAGGACCGGATGATGCATATTCCGGTAAAAAAATAATAACTCTATGTAACCCACTTTAAATAACAAATTTCCATCTATAAATTAAATTTCATTCTGATGAAAAAAATCTCCAGCTTTTTGATACTTGCTTTCCTGGTAATCTTTAGTTCCTGTAATAATGCCACAAAAGAATTCAGGACCATCAGCCCCGATGTTTTAAAAGACAAGATTGCCGGCGGCTGGGCAGGTAAAATGGTAGGTGTAACCTATGGCGCACCAACTGAATTCCGTGCCCAGAGCAGGATATATGAAGATTCAATAAGATGGAAACCTGCTGATATCAAAGGCAGCATGTGGCAGGATGATATATATGTACAGCTTACATTTCTGATGTCGATGGACAAATACGGGATCGATGCCTCACCGAAACTCTATCAGGAGATGTTTGCAAAGGCCGGATATGGACTGTGGCATGCCAATGTGCAGGCAAGAAAAAATTACTATGATTCAATTTTTGCGCCCTTATCAGGCAGTCCTGAATACAACATCCACGCCGACGATATTGATTTTCAGATTGAAGCTGATTATATAGGATTTATGTGTCCGGGGATGCCGGGTACTGCATCACAAATCGCCGACAGGATCGGCCACATAATGAACTATGGAGATGGTGTTTATGGAGGAATATTTGTGGCCGCTCTATATTCTGAAGCATATTTTGAATCAGATATTCAAAAAATAGTCCTGAAAGCCTTGCAGTCAATTCCCGAAGGGAGTGATTATTACAAAACAATTCAGGATGTTATAAAACTGCACCAGCATTATCCGACCGACTGGAGGAGTGCCTGGAAAGAGCTGGAAAACAAATGGGGCGACGTTGATATTTGCGGCGCCGGTTCAACTTTTAACATCGATGCTAAACTGAATGGCGCTTACATAGTTATGGGATTACTTTATGGAGATGGCGATCCCTATAAGACTCTTGAGATCTCTACGCGGTGCGGTCAGGATTCTGATTGCAATCCTTCAAATGCCCTGGCAGTGCTGGGAGTTATAAATGGTTTCAGCGGATTGCCCGCTTCAATGCAGGAAGGGGTAACAGCAATAGGTGATTCATTGTTTATCTACACAACCTATTCTTTTAATACAGCTGTGGCCGGCACCTACAAATATGCCCTCGATCTGATTTCAAGGGAAGGCGGCAAAGTTACCGGTACGAAATTGATGATAAAGGAACAAGAACCAGTTAGTCCGGCTCTTGAGGTTTCATTCCCTGATCTTGTATTTGACAGAAGTCTGTCTGTCTTTGAAAGCAAGGAATTTAAATTCACCGGTAAATGGCAGCCTTTCGAAGTTCAGTCTGGGGGTGAAATGAAGCCGGTAAAACAATCAGTTTTTTCTGATAAGGCTGGCGATGAGTTAGTCATAGATTTCTCCGGAACAGGTATTTCAATTGAGGGTAACTGGTACAGGGATGGAGGGAAAGCTGACATTTACGTTGATGGCAAACTGCACCGGACAATAGATACTTATTATGATTTTGCAGGACAGCAGCATACTGAAAGTGTCTGGCATATCACGAACCTCACTCCCGGTAATCATTCAGTCAGGCTTGAAGTAAAAGGAGAAAAGCGTCCTGAATCAGCCGGATCCAGGGTATATATCACGTCAGCAAGAATATTCAAAACTGAACCCAAAAAAAACGATAATTTTAAGTTCTCTTTTGAATAAATTTATCTACCCTTCCCCATCCAGGTAAGTTAACTTAAGCTTAATGTTCTTTCCCTTCTTTTTACTTTTTACTTTTTACTTTTTACTTTTATCTTCTAACCCATGTTCATTCCTCAAAGTTACTCTTTAGCCGTTTTCCTCTGCATAGTTACTATGATATGCTGGGGCTCCTGGGGTAATACCCAGAAACTTGCCGGTAAATCGTGGCGGTTTGAATTGTTTTACTGGGATTACGTTTTAGGTATCCTTTTATTCTCCCTGCTCCTCGGTTTTACACTGGGCAGTTCAGGTTCCCAGGGAAGAAGTTTTATTCCTGATATCGGGCAGGCTGAACCCGGCAATATGTTAAGGGCTATCCTGGGGGGAGTGATATTTAATGCCTCCAATATCCTGCTTGTCGCAGCAATGGCTATTGCAGGGATGGCTGTGGCATTTCCTGTGGGTGTTGGCATCGCACTGGCCCTCGGTGTGATAATCAACTATATTTTTACTCCTAAAGGCGACCCTGTAATATTGTTTATTGGAGTAGCGCTGATCGTTGCAGCAATAATCATCGATGCTGTGGCATATAAGAAACAGAGCGCTTCGATGCAAAAAGTCTCAAAAAAAGGCATCCTTCTTTCAGTCTCAGCCGGAGTACTTATGGCTCTTTTCTACCGGTTTGTTGCCAGCTCCATGGTCACGGATTTCGTCAATCCCGAACCAGGCAAACTTTCTCCGTATTCTGCCGTTTTCTTCTTTGCAATCGGAGTGATGATAAGCAACTTCCTGTTTAATTACCTGATAATGAAAAAGCCGTTTGAAGGAAAACCGTTATCTTTCAGCGATTATAGTAAAGGAAGCGTTGGTGTACACCTGACAGGAATACTTGGAGGTGTCATCTGGAATCTTGGGATGTCTATGAGTATCCTGGCTTCAGAAAAAGCCGGGTTTGCAATTTCTTACGGACTTGGACAGGGAGCTACACTTATTGCGGCCCTGTGGGGAGTATTTATATGGAAGGAATTCAAAGGCGCCTCCCGGATGGTCAATACTCTTATTTTGTTTATGTTTTTAGCCTATCTGGCCGGTCTTGCATTGCTTGTCTATGCAGGAAAATAAATTTAATCCCGTTACCCTGAAATGAAACATATTAAAGCTGTCTCTTTTTTACTTTCAGGCTTAGTTGCCATTGCACTCTTTTCGCCCGACCTTAAAGGACAGTATGTCCCGGCCAGGCATAGAATTCCCGAAAAATTTGAGATTCCGGTAAGCGAAGCTGGTAACTGCGGAATTCCCGGAGCAACGTACATCCTGGTAAATGACATATCCTCACCACGAAGTGCCATGTTTCTTGGCAAAGATGTTACTCTTGACCTGAA
>CAYPKL010000443.1:0-9284 GCA_964411285.1 uncultured Rikenellaceae bacterium | reverse complement strand
ATAATCCAAACCTTCAGAACATCCCGGTAAGAGATGAAAGAGGAAGAGAGATCAGGAAAGCGTTTGTCCCCGAAGAGGGAAATCTGTTTCTGTCAGCCGACTATTCACAGATTGAGCTGAGGATAATGGCTCATTTAAGCAAAGACAGGAGCATGATAGAGGATTTCCTATCCGGTAGCGACATCCATTCTGCCACTGCTTCAAAGATATTCGGGGTCGACATCAATGATGTTACCAGGGAAATGCGAAGCAGGGCTAAAACAGCAAATTTTGGTATCATATACGGAATCTCATCCTTTGGCCTGTCGGAAAGGCTCACAATCGGCAGGAAAGAAGCAAAAGACCTTATAGACGGGTATTTTAATTCATATCCCGGAGTCAGGAGATACATGGATGAAAGTATCAGAAAAGCCCGTGAAATGGGATATGTCACAACAATGTTCGGCAGAAGGAGACATCTTCGTGATATTCAATCCCGCAACCAGGTTGTAAGAGGAAACGCTGAAAGGAATGCAATTAATGCGCCCATACAGGGCACTGCGGCTGACATAATAAAAGTTGCCATGGTCAGGATCCATGAAAAGATGAAAGCTGCTGAATTCGCTTCTAAAATGATCCTTCAGGTGCATGATGAGCTTATTTTTGAGGTTGTCCCGGGAGAACTTGAAAAGCTAAAAGAAATGGTCATTTACGAAATGGCAAACGCTGTAAAACTTGATATCCCGCTTAAAGTTGACTGGGGTGTCGGTAAAAACTGGCTTGAAGCACATTAACCCCTGGACCCGATACATCAATTATAAGCATGGAAATAAGCGTATTGTTTTTTGGAGTTCTTGCTGAAGTTACTGGAACCCGCAACAAATACTACAGGGATATAAAATCCTTTGATGATCTTGGGCACAGAATAGAAGATGATTTTCCTGAGATTGTACATTATAATTTCCGAATAGCAGTCAACAGTGAAATAACAAATGAAACCCCGTTGCTCATTGATGGTGATGAGGTTGCATGCCTGCCCCTTTTTGCATAAGGATAAAAGAATGTTGCTGATTAATTTTAAAAACTTTCAAAATGTGCTTGGTTGGATCCTTTCGGAATTATTTTTTTTACCCGTGATCAGAATGGCTCCCGACTTACCCTTAAGTATTGAATTATATCGCTCTCCGCTGTTAAGAATGTCAAGGGCTTTTAATACCTGCACATCTGACTTAACACTCCATTCTATAGAACCCTCCTCATAAAGATATCTGCTTATGATCTCATCTTCAAGCATACCTTTGATCTCGCTTTTAAAAGACAGGAGGTCTTCATCAAGTGTGTGGTTCAGATCTTTCTCAAGCTGTGCGAAAAGCTCTTTGTGCAGTTCATAGTATTTCTCCCTTTTTGCATTTGCCACAAGTTCATTGAACGACTCCTCTGTAACAGTCTGATAGCTGAAATTCCGTTTTATAAGATAGTCTTTGAAATCTGAATAATCCTTGTCAGTCAATGCAAAATTTTCAGGAGAAACAGGATCAGAATGCGACCAGTAATATTGAGTTGCGAAATCAAAAATATAATTGCGGAGATAAAGCTCGGCAGTTATCTGGTTTAGCGGGTCTGGTATGATTTCGATATCCGGAGTAATTCCTCCGCCGTCTTTGACTATTCTTCCACCTGCGGTTTTGAACTCCGATATCAGGGAATCCGCGATAATGCCGACACTGCCATCATCATTTGGATTTGAAAAATCGCGGGCCTGAATGCATCTGCCGCTTGGGATGTAGTACTTTGCAGTGGTCAGCTTTACCTGAGTATTATAGCTGAGCGGACGTGTAATTTGTACAAGTCCTTTTCCATACGATCTCTGACCTATTATAACCCCCCTGTCAAGGTCCTGGATAGCTCCTGCCACGATTTCAGAGGCTGAGGCTGACGACCTGTTTATTATCACGGCAAGAGGAATATTTTCATCAATCGCCGACTTTTTTGTTTTGAAAACTTCGTCAAATTGTTTCACTTTACCTTTTGTTGAAACTACCTCTTTCCCCGGACCAACGAAAAGATTTACTATTTCTACTGCTTCATTAAGTAAACCGCCCGGATTGCTGCGAATATCAAGTATTATCTGACTTGGATTATTACTTTTTAATGAAACAAGAGCATTTTTTACCGCTTCAGAGCAGTTCTCGGTAAAATTGGTGAAACGAATATATCCTGTTTTTGAATCAATCATTCCATAATATGGCACCGGAGGTACCAGTATTTTTTCTCTTTTGACGGAAACTTCCTTTTCAGCGCCATTCCTTTCGATTGTTAGGTTTATAATTGTCCCGGCACCGCCTTTTAGCTTTTCGCTGACCTGTTCGGTAGGAAATCCTTTAAGCGAAACCCCGTCTGCTTTTTTAAGCAGATCTCCCGGTTTTAGTCCGGAAATATCTGCTGGAAATCCTTTATAGACCTGAGAGATAACAACGTATTCTCCACCGCCTCTGACCAGCGATCCTATTCCACCATATTTACCGGTTGTCATAAATGCAACTTCATCGCTTTCCGATTCAGGATAATAAACAGTATAAGGATCAAGAGTTTTCAGCATGTTGTCTATTCCTGACTTGATCATCCTGTCGGGATTAATTTCGTCAACATAGAAAGTATTCAGCTCCCTGAAAAGAGAAAGAAAAATATCAAGGTTTTTTGCAATTCTGAAATCCCTGGTCTCCTGTGAAGCCAGAAAACCCACACTAATGCCGGCAACCATAAAAAGCGTTACGACAATTATCAACCTTCCCGAACCTGTTTTTTTCATTTATATTAAATCTTATAAAATAAGAACGGCGAAATTAACAAGAAATTCATGCAATCAATTTGACTTTGAAATAATTAAAACAACTTTAACGTTTTTTTGTTCTTTGCTTAACATCATTGCACAGAATCCCTATCAATTCTATTACAGATTTCTCCGTTGTCTGATAGTCAGGTATTATATTCTTCCTGAAGACTACCATAAAAACAATCTGAAGGCTGTCTTTCTCAAGAAAATCATAAAGAACCTGTTTGTTTTTGCGGTAAGCTTCCCGAATTCTTCTTTTAATCAGATTTCTTGACACTGCAAGCCTGATATTCCTTTTAGGAACACTTACAGCTATCTGTGCCGGAAATTCTGACTTTCCATCAGAGGTACCCCATACAACCTTAAAGAGGGGAGTATAGAAAGCATTCCCGGTTTCAAATAACTCAGTAATTAATTTTGTTCTGCAGAGTCTTTCGGTCTTCCGGAATGTATGCCTTTCTTCAGCCATGTCAAAAAAAAATTATCTCCGGCAGTTAAGTGATAATTAAACGGTAACCCGGGATAAACAAAAATGCACAAAAACCCGTTACCTGGCGTTCCGGTTATACTCCTTCAGGAAATCGTCAAGAGCCATTGTCATTGAAGGAGCTTTTGGATTTGGGGCATTGATATCGAGCCTGAGCCCTTCCTGTACTACAGCACAGGCTGTTGTCGGTCCAAAAGCAGCTATTTTAATTTCACCCTGGACAAAATCAGGAAAGTTCTCTTTTAGTGATTTGATACCTGACGGGCTGTAAAAAACAATGACATCATAATCAAATTCATTAATATTTGAAAAATGACTGCTTATTGTTTTGTAAAGAACCCCGATTGTATATTTAATATCATTCTTTTCAAGCAGATCGGGAATTTCAGCATTATGCGGCTCAGAAAGAGGAACAAAGAAATTTGCATCCCTGTGTTTGATAATTACATCGATAAGGTCCTGGAATTTTGCTTTTCCATGGAAAATTTTGCGTTTTCTGTAAACAATGTATTTCTGGAGATAAAAAGCGACATTTTCTGTAATACAGAAATACTTCATGGTGTCGGGAACTACAACCCGGAGGTCATTGCATATCCTGAAAAAATGATCGATTCCTGTTTTGCTCGTAAAAATTACAGCATTAAAATCCAGAATATTGATTTTTTGCTGCCGGAAATCTTTTGACGATACTCCTTCGACAGTAATAAAAGGTTTAAAATCAATTTTCAGATTGTACTTTTTTGCCAGATCGAAATATGGAGATTTCGGATTATTTGGTTCTGGCTGTGAAACTAAAATTTTCTTTATTTTCAACTCCTTACTGATTAAGTTTTACTTTCAAAGTAATAATTCCCAATCTAGACAAGGCCTGAGAAATATTTTAATAATATCAAAACAGGCAAAATTTCCAGCGCACAAAGGTACAAAATCAAATATAAAATTGAAATACCTCTTTTTAGAAAAATCAAGAACAACCTTGAAACACGAAAAACATAAAAGACAATCAGAACGAGAAACCCCGTAATTAACCAGATTTTCTGCGGAATAAATACAGTATAAGTTATCAGTACAACGATTGTGAATAAAAATATTGAACTGAATCTGTATGACTGATAAATGGCGATAAGGTATTCATTAAAAACATCCCCTTCGCCGCTAAGGTTACCCGCAGCCTTGCATAAAAAATGACGTGATGTTATTCCAAAGACGACTATTCCAAATAAAATCAGCATAAAAAATGAAGGAGAAGTTCCTGGAGACCTTATTCCGAAGTATGTAAAAGCGTTGAATGCAAACAGGGATAAAATTAAGAACGAGATAAAGTTGATCACCGTCGATTGCCAGTTGAATAACGAGCTCATATCGCGGGATGAAGATTCATTAATTCCCCTGAAAAGAAAAAAACGTGTGATCTCCTGAAGTGTTTTTCTTAATGCTGATCTGACAGAAAGCAATAAAAATGCGGATAGAAACAGTGCAATTGTAATAAAGTCGTTATGGAACGGTTTTTCAGGAAAGGGATCACCGTTCTTCAGATCATTCACCAGGACCATCTGCCCCATCTGTTGACTGCTATCCGCAATTTCAGTATTTTCACGGTATCCAATCCTGCCGGCAGGAATAAACTTAAGATCCTTAATAAAATTCAGCGAATCGTAAAAAGTAACGTCAGCAATGCTGTTTCTGCTGCATACTGAGAGCGTGTCGTCTATTACAACTTTCTGTGGAAGAAAACCAGATCCTTTTCCGGCTCTGCCTGAATCGGCATGTTTTAAATAGCCGGGGAGTTCATCCATTTTCCTGAATACCGAATCGGAAAGAAGTCTTTCGGTATTAATATGGATAACAAGCCGTGTATTAACTGTGTCCTGGGTATATGTGCCTGTCTCCATTCACTTTTGCGGAATAATCCACAAAAGTAGTGATAATTAACTTAAGTTACTATCACCTATTCCCGGCAACCTGGGTTAATTGCTTATCCTGAAACAAGGCAGGATTTACAAATCAGAAATAATCATTTGTGGTTCCGGATATTTCTGCAAGTATATTGTTTGCAAGCCTGCTGGCCCCAATACGGAAAAGAGTATTGGAATGCCACTCTCCCCCCAGGAAGTTATTGACAATCTGATAATATGTTATTGCGTCTGCTGCTGATGTAATTCCTCCGGCAGCCTTAAATCCTACCCTGATGCCGGTTTCGGCATAAAAATCCGAAATTGCCATGCACATTACATAGGCAGCCTCGGGGGTGGCTGATACATTTGTTTTCCCGGTTGAAGTTTTAATAAAATCTGCACCGGCATCCATTGCGATCACCGAAGCCTTGAAAATCTGTTCATAGTCTCCGAGCAGTCCCGATTCAACAATTACCTTCAGACGTTTTTCTCCCACAGCCTCTTTTATTTCACGAATCTCATCGGCCACCATTGCAAAATCATTTCCAAGAAACGCGCCTACCGGCAGCACAATGTCAATCTCATCAGCCCCTGCTTCTGAAGCCATCTTACATTCAGCAACCTTTATGCTCCTGAAGGTCTGTGACGAGGGAAATGCCCCGGCAACCGAAGCTATTTTGACATTTTTTACCGTCAGTTTCTCTTTCACCACCGATACAAGATTTGGATAAACGCAAATTGCTGCAACATTTGGGATATTGGAAAATCTTCCTGAAAAACTGTTTACTTTTCCTGTCAGGTGTATTATATGACTTTTATTGTCGGTAGTATTCAGACTTGTCAGATCAATCGAATTCAGAATATTCATTAAGAGATGTTTGTCAGGAGCTTCCGGCGTCATAGACCTGACCTTTTTCAATCCCTTTTTAATTTCAGTCTCCGAAGGACATAACCTGATAAGTTTTTGATAAAGCTTTGTCATTTAATTAACTGTTTGTTAATTCTGTCTGGTAATAAGATGAAAAAAGAACGGGTTCAATTTAATGTTTTTTGGTTTCATAATTAATTAATTTGTGATTTTAAGTTGCTATCCTTTATTTTTTTCTGCAAGACCATTATTCCTTGCAAGGGAGGCAAAAATCCCAAGTACCGATAATATTGAGAAAATAACAAATCCGGTCCTCATCCCTGATATAAATCCTGGATATGTTGAAATATCGATTGGCCTTTTTCCAATGAAGAGAGCGATAAGCATCATTGCAATCCCCATGCTGAGCATCTGTCCAACCATTCTCATTGTTCCCACCACCCCCGAGGCAACCCCCAGGTAACGTTTCTCCACGGAGCTCATTATTGCATTTGAATTGGGAGATGAAAAAAGGCCAAAGCCGACACCCATTAAGAGAAGCAAAGCAACGATGAAGTAAAGTGGTGTTGACTGGGTGATAAAACAGAGAAAAACAAGCCCGGCTGCGGTAAGTCCCATCCCGGTTGACGCTATGACACCCGGATTAAATTTATCGGACAGCCTTCCTGCAATAGGGGATAAAACCATCATGGCTACCGGTTGTGAAATCATTATAATCCCCGCGGTTCTTGCATCAAAGTCCTTAATATATTGAAGGTACAGGCTGATAAAGAATCCTGTGGCGCTCGTGGCTGAGTAGTGGATCAGGGCTGCAATACCTGAAAACGCAAAGATTCTGTTACGAAGTATCAGACGGATATCAAAGACCGGATTTGCAGCTTTTTTCTCAAAAACAATAAAAATTCCTGCCAAAAGAACCCCTGAGATAAGGAATATCCACCCTGTCGTAGCAGGAAGTTTTGAAAAGCCGTACATGAATGAAAACATTGCAATTCCATAAATAGCCGATCCCATCCAGTCAAATTTCTCTCCTTTTGAGTCAGCCCATTCGTCTTTTATTTTGATTTTTATCAGCACCAGAGATGCTATTCCTAACGGGACCAGAAAAGCAAAAATGCTTCTCCATCCGAAATATTGTGTGAGAAGTCCGCCAATGACAGGACCAGCTGACAATCCGAGGTAAACGGCAGTAATATTAATGCCCATTGCTTTACCCCGCTCTCCAACACCAAATACGGAGGTTATCATGGCAAGGCTGGTTCCGAAGATCATGGCACTTGAGATACCCTGTGCGACCCTGAGAATAATAAGGGAAGTCAGGCTACCTGAAAAAAGAATAAGAAAAGTTGAAATGGTAAACAACCAGATACCGGCGGAAAAAACTTTCTTTCTGCCGATAATATCTGCCAGCCTTCCGAACGGTAAAAGGAATATTGCAGAAGAAAGCATAAAACTGCTTATTACCCATCCAAGACCTATTGCAGTTGCATTCAGCTCTTTTCCTATTGAAGGCAAAGCCAGGTTCACTGCAGATCCAAGGAAAGGGGTAAGAAATGCTGCAAAAGCAGCAACCAGCAGGAGAGACCGTTTCAAATCCTTTTCATCAGCAGGTTCAGATGAGGTCTTTTTCATTAATCTCTGTTTTTTGTATCAATTATTATTGTAACTGGTCCGTCATTAAGAATTTCGACGAGCATCATTGCTCCAAATTCACCTGTACCGGCAGGTTTTCCAAGAAGTGCAGATATCTTTTCAACGAACGACTCATATAGGGGTATTGCAACAGCGGGAGTAGCCGCTTTTATATAAGATGGCCGGTTTCCCTTTTTTGTTTTTGCATGAAGTGTGAACTGGCTGACAACTATTATCTCTCCGCCTGTGTCGAGAACGGAAAGATTCATTTTCCCCTCGCTGTCGTCGAATATTCTCAGTTGAACAATTTTCCCGGTAAGCCAGTCAATATCCTCCTCGTTGTCAGCCTCTTCGATACCAAGTAAGACTACAAGCCCAGGGCCAATTGACGACAGGGTTCGGCTATCTGAAGTAACCGATGCTCTTCTTACGCGCTGGATGACGCATCTCATGGAATAATGTTTTGAAGAGACCAAATATATGCAATCGGTTTTAGAAACAATAACATGATGTTTTATATTATATTTGCCCGGGTAAACTGTTTCCGATGGACTTTATCACAATAGTAGCTGTCGCAATTGGCCTGTCATTCGACACGTTTGCTGTTTCACTCTCATATGGTGTTGTTCAAAATAAAGTCTTGTTCCGACAGGCGGTACGTGTGGCCCTGATTCTGGCCATCTTCCAGGCAGGCTTGATGGTGACAGGGTTTTTTCTTGGCTCACTGATAAGCGATATAATGAAATCGGCCGACCATTGGGTGGCTCTGATCCTCCTTACATTCCTGGGAATGAAAATGATCATAGAGGGACTGAAAAACAGGGAAGAGGAAGGAATTAAAGACTATAGTAAGCCGATGACCCTTATTACAATTGCTGTAGGAACAAGTATTGACGCATTTGCGGTAGGTATCAGCTTTGCTTTACTGAATATAAGAATCTGGTACTCGGCCATCATTATCGGAACAGTAACCTTTCTTGCATCAATGACTGCAATCAGGATCGGTAAATCAGCAGGATCCAGGCTTGGCAGAAAAGCAGAACTATTGGGAGGATTAATCCTGATTCTGATTGGTATTAAAATCTTTCTTGAGCATGTACTTGCTATATAACCGGGTACTCTGAGATTAAGGCGGCGTTTGATAGATCCGCAGCGTTTTCCGGATTAAATCTATTGAAGTTCAGTCAGCATGAAGCAAAAAAGAAATATTATTCCCGTTCTGATCGTCTTTATGGCCTTCATAGCAACTGCTCTCAGCTTCCTTGACAGGCAGGTACTTTCAATTTCCATAATAAGGATCAAACAGGATTTTAATATCACTGATGTTGAATATGGATTCATTAATACAGGATTCCTGATCAGCTATGCACTAATGTTTACCCTTGGAGGCATCCTGATCGACAGGTATGGCAGCCGGCTGGGACTTGCATTTTCTGTTGGTTTCTGGTCTTTTGCCTCCTTGCTGCATAGCCTGGCAAACAATGTTATCCATTTTGGGATATTCCGGTTTTTGCTTGGTCTGGGTGAAGGAGGCGCCTTTCCGGGAGCTGTTAAAGCGGTGGTAGAATGGGTTCCAAAAAAAAGACAGGC
>CAYPKL010000442.1:0-3167 GCA_964411285.1 uncultured Rikenellaceae bacterium | reverse complement strand
GGACCAGCTATATCACAGGGAAGCGGTATTGGATTCCTGGGTCTTTCAGTTATGACCTGGTCGATGATATTTGTGTTCATGGGTGGTATAGGTAAATCAGCTATGTTCCCGTTCCACATCTGGCTTCCAGATGCAATGGAAGGCCCTACTCCTGTTTCAGCTCTTATCCATGCCGCCACGATGGTAGTTGCAGGTGTCTACCTTGTTGCAAGAATGTTTCCAATCTATGCATTATCTGCCCCGGCTGCTCTTAATATTGTTGCTTATGTCGGAGCATTCTCATCTCTCTTTGCCGCGATAATCGCCTGTGCCCAGACAGATATAAAACGAGTTCTGGCCTATTCGACAATTTCGCAGATAGGTTATATGATGCTTGCCCTCGGTGTTTCAGGTTATGGGGGACATGAGGGACTTGGATACATGGCATCAATGTTCCATCTTTTCACTCATGCAATGTTCAAAGCGCTCCTTTTCCTTGGCGCAGGCGCGATAATTCATGCTGTTCACAGCAATTATATGACCGATATGGGAGGATTGCGCAAATATCTGCCAATAACACATGCTACCTTCCTGATAGCATGTCTGACAATTGCAGGCATCCCTCCTTTTTCGGGATTCTTCAGCAAGGATGAGATACTCACCGCTGCTTTCGGCCATAACAAGCTCCTTTTTGCGGTTGAGTACGCTGTTGCCGGTATTACTGCTTTTTATATGTTCAGACTATATTTCAATGTCTTCTGGGGAGAAGATACCAGGTATGACCACACTCCTCATGAGGCTCCCGCAACAATGACTATACCGCTCATAGTCCTGGCAATCGGAGCTGCAGTTTCAGGATTTATTCCTTTTAACAAGCTGGTGACATCCGACAGTAAAGTACTTGAATCAGAGATTGAATGGAGCATCGCTGTGCCTTCTGTTCTGATTGGGCTGCTTGGAATAGGAATTGCTTATATTCTTTATGGAAAAAAGAGTTCGCTTCCCGACAAGCTGGCATCAACATTTAAATACACATACAAATGGGCATATAATAAATTCTATATTGATGAAATATATCTTTTCATTACAAAAAAGATCATTTTCAGGTATATCTCTGAGCCTATTGCCTGGTTCGACAGGCATATTGTTGACGGTACAATGAATGCGGTTGCCTCTGTTACCCAGGTTGTTTCATTCAGGATCAGGGGATTACAGTCGGGCCAGCTTCAGAAATATGCTTATGTTTTTGTGTCAGGAGCAATATTGCTGGCAGTGATTTTTATTTATCTGTGGCATTAACAGGAAAGGACGGGTGTAAATTATGAATATATTATCACTATTTATCTTAATCCCGGTCATGACAATGACCGGAATAGTGCTGGTTAAGGATATGCGGCAGGTTAGAGTTACCGCCATTATTGGCATGGGAATTCAGCTTTTTATGTCGGCACTTTTAATATTTCTTTATGTTTCTGCACGGAATGCCGGCAATACGGCTGAAATGCTGTTTATTAAGGATCTCGTCTGGTTTAAGAGCCTGAATATTCACTATGCCGTAGGTGTAGATGGTATTTCCGTTGCAATGATAGGCCTCACATCGGTTGTCGTATTTGCCGGCGTATTTGCCTCCTGGGAAATGGAATATCTTACTAAAGAATTCTTTATATCGCTGATACTTCTTGCAACAGGCGTTTTCGGCTTTTTCATTTCAATCGACCTGTTCACAATGTTCCTCTTCTATGAACTTGCAGTTATCCCGATGTATCTTCTTATAGGGATCTGGGGAAGCGGTCCCAAGGAGTATTCTGCCATGAAGCTTACCCTGATGCTTATGGGTGCATCTGCCCTTCTTCTTGTAGGTATACTGGGGATTTATTTTAACTCGGCGCCTGACGGAGGTCCGCTCTCGTTTAGTATTCTTGAAATCTCCAAAATCACGATCCCGATTAAGGCTCAGTATATATTCTTCCCGCTGACTTTCGTAGGATTTGGGGTACTTGGTGCATTATTTCCATTTCATACATGGTCGCCCGATGGTCATTCATCAGCTCCGACTGCCGTCTCGATGCTGCATGCAGGAGTGCTCATGAAACTCGGGGGGTATGGCTGCTTCAGAGTTGCCATGTTTCTCATGCCTGAAGCTGCACGCGATCTGGCATGGATATTCATCATTCTTACAACCATAAGTGTGGTTTACGGAGCTTTCAGTGCCATAGTGCAGAAGGATCTCAAGTACATCAACGCTTATTCTTCAGTGAGCCATTGCGGACTGGTGCTGTTTGCAATCCTGATGATGAATAAAACCGCAATGAACGGGGCAATAATCCAAATGATCTCCCACGGACTTATGACAGCCTTATTTTTTGCCCTTATCGGGATGATTTATGGCAGGACTCATACAAGACTGATAAATGAAATGGGCGGATTGATGAAAGTAATACCTTTCCTTTCAGTTTGTTATGTAATTGCAGGACTGGCATCCCTTGGGCTTCCCGGCCTCAGCGGATTTGTAGCTGAAATGACAATATTTGTCGGGGCATTCCAGCATCCTGATCTGTTCCACAGAATTGCAACCATTATAGCAATTACTTCAATAGTTATAACTGCTGTTTATATACTAAGGGTAATTGCAATACTTCTTCTGGGTCCAACAACAAATGAGCATTATGAACATTTTACTGATGCAAAATGGTATGAGAAGGTATCGACTGTGACACTTATTAGCTTTGTTGCATTTATCGGATTGGTACCTTTCCTCCTTTCCTCAATGATCGGAGTAAGTTTGCAGCCCATAATGGACAAAATACTTGCACTGAATCCTTTTTAGGATCCTGACAATATGAGACAATTATTAGTGAATTGCACACAATTATATAGTACAAAATAATATTATGAGCCTGGGAAATTTTGCATTAATGCGTCATGAATTGCTTCTGACAATTGCAGCTTTACTGGTCCTGATAGCTGAAATTTTCGCGAGTTCCAAAAGCAGGAAATCTATCAGTTTGTTTTCAATAGTACTGTTTGCAGTAATTACGATAGTTGGCTTTCTGCCATCCCCGGCAGGTACACTTTTCGGAGGTATGTATGAAGTTAACAAAACCAGGCTGATAATGAAAAACATCCTTAATATAGGATCTTTGCTTGTTTTAATTCAATCTGTTACCTGGCTTAATAAGGAAGAAAAC